>NZ_JBITBT010000003.1:639574-729279 GCF_044452505.1 Amycolatopsis sp. NPDC051903
GGTGGTCGGGCGCCCCCCCCACAATCTTTTTTCTCTTCATGGTTTTTATATTTTAATTTTTTTTGGGGGGGGGCGGGGGGGGGGGGGGGGGGCCCGCCCCCCCCCCCCCCCCCGGCCCCTCTTCCCTTTTTCACACCCCCGTGTGAAACCCGTCCCTCCCCCGATGAAGGGGCGGGCTCGCGCCCCGCTACTCGTCGGCCAGCGGTTCCGACTGCACGCGCCGCAGGGCGGGCGTGCAGACCGAGGCCCCGAGCAGCGCCACCCCGATGCCGAGCACCACCGGGGCGAAAATCCACGGGCTGAACGCGACGCTGCCTTCGTCCGCCGTGCTGAACAGCCCGATCCCGACGAGGACCCCGATCACGCCGGCCCCGATCGTCGCGACCAGCGCGGGCAGCGCCGTCTCCATCCGCAGGGCCCTGGCCAGCACCTTCACCGGCGTCCCGGCCGCGATCAGGGCGCCGAACGTCTTGCGCCGGTCCATGATCGAGCCCGCCGTGGCGACCGCCGCGCTGCAGCCGGCGAGGATTCCCGCGGCCACGAGCCCGATCACGGTCACCCGGCGCAGGTCCGCCAGCTGCGTCTGCTGGTTGTACAGGTACTGCTCGCGGCTGCCGATCTCCGCGCCCGCCGCGGCCGAGGCCAGCGCCGTGCGGACGATCTCGCGGTTCTGCGGTGTCGTCGGCGCGATCACCGTCGCCGCGCCCACCTGCACCCCGGCCGGCAGCGCCGAGGGGTCGAGCAGGTACGAACTGCTGACGTCGTGCCCCATCGTGAACGTCCCCACCGGCACGGCGCCGAGCGGCTTGCCCGGGTCGTTCGGTTGCGGGTCGCCGACAACGTGGTACTCGGCCGGGTTCAGCTCGTACGGCGCGTACAGGCCGGCACCGGGCTTGCAGTCGGCCGCGGTGATCCCGAGCCGCGTGAGCCGGGCCGCGTCGGTGCACGACATGACCAGCGCGCGCTGGTAGGACCGCTGGTCGCCGGAACCCTGCACGAGGTAGACCTCGCCGACGGAGATCGCGCGCTCCTGCTGGCCGTAGCGGGCCAGCGCGGCGTTCGCCCGGTCCACGACCTCCGGAGCCTTGTCGGGGCTGGTGTCCGCGTAGAGCACCGCGTCGGAGTAGGTCCGCCCGCCGCCGGCGAGCGATTCGAACGAGGGCAGCAGCGTCAGCGCCATCGAACCGGTGAAGACCGCGAGCACGATGCCCGCCGTGGCGCGGTAGGCGCCCTTCGGGTCGTCGCGCAGCCGGCGCCCGGCCAGCAGCGCGGACGGCCGTCGCCAGGACCGCACGAACGTGCCGCCGACCGCCGAGGTCACCCACGGCCCGACCAGGACCGCCGAGGCGATCACCAGGAACAGGCCGATGAGCACCGACTCCGGACCGCCGGCGTCACCCGAGGTCGCCACGGCGTAGAGGAAGAACAGGCCCGCGACCGGCAGGGCCAGCAGGCGCCACCAGCGCAGCGGTTTCTTGGTGTGGCCGCCGGTGGCGAACAGCGGATTGCGCAGCACCCGGCGCAACCCGAGCACGCCGGCCAGCACGACCAGTGCCGGGATCGCGATGACGATGAAGACCGTCAGCGCGGTCGGCAGCGCGAAGTCCGAGGCCAGCCACGTGCCGCCGGCCCACGGGACGAAGGTCGCCAGGCCGTGCAGCGCCGGGCTGAGCGCCAGGCCGAGCAGGGCCCCGACACCGGCCGAGAGGATCGTCTCCCCGGCCACCATCGACGTCACCTGTCCCGGTGTCGCGCCGGCCAGGCGGATCGCGGCGAGCCGGCGTTCGCGCCGGGCCGCGGTCAGCCGCGCCGAGGACGCGACGAGCACCAGGCTCGGCACGAGCAGCACGATGATGCCGACCCACGCGAGCAGGGTGAGCAGCGGATCGGCCTTCGCCTGCTGCGTCGGGAAACCCACCGCGGGCATGGCGTCGTTGCCCATCGAGCGCTGGGCCGTGGTGCCCGTGAGCTCCTGCGGGCTGTGGCCGACGAACGCGACGAGCTGCTCCGGGTACCGCAGCGCCTGGTCGCCGAGAGCCGCGACGGGCTTGCCGAAGCGGTCGCCGAGCTGGTTGGCCGGCGCGTTGTTCAGCAGCCGGCCGAGCGCGGGCGACACGATCGCCTCGCCCGGTCCGGGCAGCTTCGGGATGCCCGCCGGGAGCTTGATCCCGGCCGAGTTGCCCGTGGCGGCCACGTCGACGCGGATGATCTCCTGGCCGTCGAAGTAGTCCTTGGAGTTGGTCACGGCCAGCGCGGGCGTGCCCTGGCTGTCGTAGTTGTAGGCGTCCTGCCAGAGGGCGCGCTGCTCGCGCACCTGCGTCGCGAAGGGCAGCGACGCGAGCAGCAGCACGAGCCCGGTCGCGACCGCGACGCCGACCGCGGTGAGGATCGCCGAGGTGCGGGTCCGCCGGTCGACGCGGAGCACGCGCAAGGCGAGCTGGAGCGAGTTCATGCGGCGAGCCTCGTGGCGATGAGGCCGTCTCGGATGGCGACGGTCTTGGGCATGGACTCGGCGAGCTCGCGGTCGTGGGTCACGACGATCACGGCGGCGCCGGATTCGTGGGCCGCGCCGAGCAGGGCCTGCATGGTCTCGCGGCCGGTGCGGGTGTCGAGGGCGCCGGTGGGCTCGTCGGCGAAGATCACCTTCGGCCGGTGGGTGAGCGCCCGCGCGATGGCCACGCGCTGCGCCTCACCGCCGGAGAGCTCACCCGGACGGCGGGCTTCCTTGCCGCCGAGGCCGAGGCGCGCGAGCCACTCGCGGCCGGCGGCGATCGACTCGCGGCGGGTCTTGCCCGCCAGCAGCGACGGCAGCGCCACGTTCTCCTCGGCCGTCAGCTCAGACACGAGCATCCCGGACTGGAAGACGAATCCGAACTCCGTGCGCCGCAGTTCGCTGCGCCGCTTCTCGTTCAGGTTGTCGATGCGCTGTCCCATGAGGTGGATCTCGCCGCCGTCTGCGCGCAGGATGCCGGCCAGCACGTGCAGCAGCGACGTCTTGCCCGATCCGGACGGGCCCACGATGGCCACCGCGTCCCGCGGCTGGATGTCGATGTCGATGCCGGCCAGCGCGTACTGCCCGCCGTACCGCTTCACCAACCCCCGCCCCGAAAGCACCGGGCCGGTAGTCCACTGTGGATTGCTCATCCGGGAGTCTCTCCCCTGGTCGTAGCTCGTCTGACTGCGTTGGCAACTACCTTCGCCCAACGGCGCGGGTGTCCACTTCGGGCAGACGGCCAGTCCGCCGAGCACCGGCATCGGCCGATCGGCCGATGCGGCTCGAACCACCTGGCCAAGGTGCGCGCGGGCGTGGATCCTCTACCGTTCGGTTGTGCCCGAAGCCCCACCTGTCCAGTCCTTCTCCGCGCGCACGGCCGAACTCGTGCGCCGCCTCGGCATGCCCGTGGTGGTGCTGCTCGCGGCGCTGTTGTTCGACCTCGTGTTCGTGACCGACGCGGCGCTCGACAACTTCGGCCCGCGGTTCGTCGATTTCGAGCTGCTGCCCGGCATCCTCGCCATGGTCGGGTGCGCGATCTGGGCGCGCCGGCGAGCCGTGGTGGCGGCGATGGTCGCGGCGTTCGCGCTCGTGCTCTTCACGATCTTCCAGCGCTACCTGCACACGCCGGCGTATTCGAGCGTGCTCGCGAACCTGGCGATCACGGACGTCGTGGCCGGCGTCGAAATGGTCTACTACGTCGCCCGCCGGGCGCGCCCGGGCGTGGCGTTCGCGGCGATCTCGTCGCTCGTGGTCGGTGCGCTGATCGCGGTGTTCGGGCGCTACACCTACTACGGCGACATCTCGGACTCGACGATCCTGTCCGTATTGCTGTTCGGCAGCTTCCTGCTCGTGGCGGCCGTGGTGATCGGGGTGTCGGGCCGCACGCGGACCGGGCCGCGCGAGAAGCGGATGCGGCGCCTGCGGCGGGTCAACGCGCTGGCGATGGGGCAGTGGCCGCTGATCGGCGCGCTCGCGATCGCGCTGCTGTTCGAGTTCGGCTACAGCTACGACAGCGGCACGCGCGGATTCCCGGTGCTCTTCTGCTCCATCGGCGCAGCCGTGATCGCCGTGCTCTCGCCGCGGCGGCCGGGCGACGCGATCCTCGGCGTGGCCGGGTTGCTGCTGTTGTCGTCGCTGGTGACGCCCTTCCTGCACCTCGGCTACGACTACCCGCTCGTGGCCGGGACCTCGCCGACGCAGATAGTCGCCGGGATCGGTGTGGTGGTGAACCTCGTGCGCGCGGTGCCGCTCGCGAAGGCGTGGCCCCGCATCGCGGTGCTGGCGATCCCGGTGGCCATCGGCGCCTTCCTGAACACGCACCCCGGGCCCTACCGGTTGATGACCGACCCGCAGGAGCTCGGCTCGCTCGTGGTGGCCGCCGGTCTGGTGCTCGGCATCTCCGTGGCCGTCGGGCTCTTCCTCCGCTCGCGCGACTCCGAGCGCACGCAGGTGATGAAGGCGGCGGTCACCGACGCGCAGACCACCGAGCGGATGGCGCTCGCGCGGGAGCTGCACGACGTCGTCGCGCACCACGTCACCGGCATCGTCGTGCAGGCGCAGGCCGCGCGGATGATGGGCGAGAAGAACCCGCAGCTCGCGCTCGAGGCGATGGGCCGCATCGAAGACGCCGGCACGGAGGCGCTCGCGGCGATGCGCCGGCTCGTGCGCAGCATGCGTGGCGACGCGCCCGCCGGCGCCAGCGAGCTGAGCGAGCAGGCGACCACCGACCTGGACGCCGACCTGCGCAAGCTCGTCGAGGGCGCCAACCACAACATCGAGACGACGCTGGTGCTCAACCTGCCGCCGAACCTGCCGCACGAGGTCGGCCGCTCGGCGCTGCGGCTCGTGCAGGAGTCGCTCACCAACGTCGGCAAGCACGCCGCCGACGCGACGGAAGCGCTGGTCCACGCGGAGGTCATCCGCAACGAACTGCACCTGGAAGTGCGCGACAACGGCCAGGAACGGGCTCACCGACCGGCCGGTGGGTCGGGCGGCTACGGTCTGGTCGGCATGCGCGAGCGCGTCGCCCTGCTGCACGGACGGCTCAAGGCCGGGCGCGGGCCCGACGGCGGCTGGCGCGTGGAAGCGTGGCTGCCACTCGAGGCGAACGGGGATGACGAGTGATCCGGGTACTGATCGCGGACGACCAGGAGATGGTGCGGATGGGGTTCCGCATGATCCTGGACGCGCAGGACGACATCGAGGTGGTGGCCGACGTCGCGGACGGCGTTTCGGCGGTCACCAAGGCGCGGGAGCTGCGCCCGGACGTCTGCCTGCTCGACATCCGCATGCCCGGCCTCGACGGGCTCGAGGTCACGCGGCAGCTGGCGGGCCCGGAGGTCACCGACCCGTTGAAGGTCGTGGTGGTCACGACGTTCGACCTCGACGAGTACGTGCACACCGCGCTGCGCAACGGCGCCAGCGGCTTCCTGCTCAAGGACGCGGGCCCGGCGCTGCTGATCGAGGCCATCCGCGCCGCCGACCGCGGCGACGCGCTCGTCTCGCCGCAGATCACCGTGCGGCTGCTCAAGCACTTCGACGGCTCCAACGGGCACAAGCGCAACGTGCCGCCCCCGGCCGAACCGCTCACCGCGCGTGAGCTCGACGTGGTGAAGGCCGCCGCTCGCGGCCTGACGAACACGGAGATCGGGAAGGAGCTGTACCTGTCGCTCTCGACGGTGAAGACCCACCTGGCTTCGGTGCAGGGCAAGGTCGGCGCGCGCAACCGCGTGGAGATCGCCGCGTGGGCGTGGCGCAGCGGGGTCGTGGACTGAAGTCCGCAGACGACATTCTTCACAACGACAAGGGGCCGGCACGTGGTGTGCCGGCCCCTTGTCGGTGAGCGGGGATCAGAACAGCTGGCCCCGCGCGGCGCCACCGGGGAAGGCAGCGTCGTGCAGGTTCGCGTAGTACGACAGCGGGTGGCGGGCGATGTCGCTCACCAGCGCCCGGTCGAGGCCGGTCGCGGTACCGGACACGGCGAACACGCCCTCGGGCACGGTGGTGCCGATCAGGGGCACGACGACCGGGCCGTTCTTGCCGAACGTGCCCTTGTGGATGTGCGCGAGGGTGGGCTGGAAGCCGAACCACGCGAAGGAGAACGACACCTGCGTGCCACTCGGGCGGACGAACGCGACGGCGTTGGCCTTCGGGTCACCGGCCTTCGGCTCGCCCGGGGCGGCCTTGACCTCCTGGAACCCGGACATCAGCGCGTGCAGGCCGCCGATCTGCAGCAGCTTCAGCATGTCCGGCGTGGCACGCAGCGGGCTGAGCTGGCCGCGGACGGCGCCGCCGGGGAACTCCTTGGTGTGCAGGTTGAGGTAGAAGCCCGCCGGGTTCTTGCGCAGGCCGTCGGCGGTGGCCTGGTCGGTGATCGTCGCGGTGCCGGCGGCGGCGTTGACGGTGTCGGGCATCGGCGTGCCGAACAGCGGCACCTTCACGTCGCCGTTCACGCCGGCGACGCCTTCGTGGATGTGGCCGAGCGTGGGGGCGCTGATGCCCTTCCACGAAAACGCGTAGGTGACCTTGTTGCCCTGCACCTCGACGATGCCGGTGGCGCTGCCCTTCGGGTCGCCGACGGCGGGCTTGCCGGCCACGGGCACCTCGTTGGCACCGGTGAGCTTGGCCTGCAGGAAGATCGGCTTCTGCTGCGACCGCTGCATCGCGGCCGAGAGACTGGCCGGGGGTTTGGCTTTCGCCTGCGTGCCCGTGCTCGGCATGTTCATGCCGGGCATGTCCATGCTCATGCCGGGCATGTCCGGCGTCGTCGGCGTCGTCGGCGCGGTCGGGTCGGTGCTCATCGGGCTCGCGGTGGCCGTGGCGGCGCCGAGGAGGCCGAGGCCGGCGGTCAGCGCTGCCGCGATCGCGATTCGTGCTCGCATGGGTTTCGTCCTTTCACGACGGATTCGCAGTCGGACACGCAAGCCGGCTCGAAGTGGTTCAGCGGAAAATTCACCTGAACCGTTTCGCCGCCGCTGCCGTGTGTCGTCGCGAATTCGACGTGATCGGTGGAGGAGTTCGTCATGCGTGTCTCGATCGTCCTGGCCGGTGCCGCCCTGCTCGGCACCCTCGCCGCGTGCAGCACGGCCACGACCAGCGGTTCTGCTTACGCACCAGCGGGCTCGGCGCCCGCTCCGGCCGGGGATGTGGTGGTCGGGCAATCCAGCCTCGGCCCCATTCTCACGGATTCCGCGGGAAGGACCCTTTATGCCTTCGCGGATGACAGTTCGGGCATCAGCACCTGCAAGGAGGGGTGCCTGGAAACGTGGCCGGCGCTCACCGGCGGCAAGGATTTCAAGGCCGCCGACGGCGCGGATCAGAAACTGCTGACGGCCACTGAGCGGACGCCGGGTGTCGAACAGGCGAAGTACGGGAAGTGGCCGCTGTACTACTTCGTCGGCGACCAGAGGCCGGGCGACATCGACGGCCAGGGCGTGGACGACTTGTGGTTCGTCGTCGGCGCCGACGGGAAGCTGATCAAGAAGACGCCGTGAGCGCGCGGGTCCGCGACGCCCGTAATATCTCGGCATGTCACACCGCTTCCACGCACCCGTGGTCCTGCCCGCCGATCCCGCCTGTTCGCTGCTGCGCGACGCCGTCGTGGACGTCGACGACAGCGGGCGGATCGCGTTCGTGGGCCAGGCTGCGGAGGCACCGGAGTTCACCGGTGAGGTGAGCAGACTCGGCGGGATCCTGCTGCCCGGCCTGGTGAACACCCACGCGCACAGCCCGATGACGCTGCTGCGCGGCATGGGTGGCGACCTGCCGCTGTTGCGCTGGCTGCGCGAGATCATCTGGCCGACCGAGGCGAAGCTGCGCCCGGACGACGTCCGGGCGGGGATGCTGCTGGGTTCGGTCGAGATGCTGCGTCACGGCGTCACGACCAGCGCCGAGATGTACTTCGAGGGCGAGCAGGTCGTGGACGCCGTGCTGACGACGGGCGGGCGCGCGCTCGTGGCGCCGCCGGTGATCGAGCTGCCGGGGATGAAGTGGCAAACGTCCCTGGCAGCGATCGACCGCTGGATCGACGCCGACGGCCTGCGCTTCGGCCCGGGCGACCGCATCGAGCTGGGTTACGGCCCGCATTCCGCCTACATGCTGAACCCGGACGGGGTGCGCGCCACCGCCGAGTCGGCCGCCGCGCGCGGCGCGCTGGTGCAGATCCACGTCGCGGAGGCAGCGAACGAAGACGTCGCCCAGCGAGCGAAGTACGGCTCGGTGCCCCGGTTGCTGGACTCGCTGGGGGTGTTCGCCGGGCGGACGCTCGCCGCGCACTCCATCCACCTGTCCGACGAGGACATCACCCTGTTCGCCGCGCGCGGCGTCGGCGTGGCCCACTGCCCGGGGTCCAACGCCAAGCTGGCTTCCGGCATCGCCCGCATCAAAGACCTGCGCGACGCCGGCGTCGCCGTCGGCCTCGGCACCGACGGCCCCGCGTCCAACGACGACCTCGACCTGTGGGAAGAGCTGCAGCTCACGGCCATGCTCGCCCGCCTGGCCACCAACGATTCCACGGTCCTCACCGCCGCCGACGTGCTGCTGATGGCAACCCGCGGCGGCGCCGACGCCCTCGGCCGCCCGGACCTGGGCGCCCTCGAACCGGGCCGCTGGGCCGACCTCGTCCACGTCGACCTCGACGACCCCGCCTTCGCGGCGGGCGTGGACGTGCCGGACGAGCAGCTGCTGTCGAACCTCGTGTGGGCCGCGGGTTCCCGCCGCGTCCGCGACGTGTGGGTCGCGGGCGAGCAGGTCGTCGCGGACGCCGAGCCGACGCGGGTGGACCGGGCCAAGGTGCAGGCCGCGGCCGCCGACACGGCGGCGCGGCTGCGGGCCTGAGTCACCGCGGCCGCAGGATCAGCTCCGTGACGTGGGCCTCCGGGCTCGCCGACACGGCCGTCAGCACAGCGGTGGCGACGGAATCCGCGCGCAGGAACCGGCTCGGGTCGTACTCGCCGCCCTCGTGCTCGATGACGGAGCGCTGCATGTCCGTGTCGGTCCGGCCCGGGTAGACGGTGGTGACGCGCAGGTCCGGCTCCTCTTCGCGAAGGGCGTCGGCGAAAGCGCGGACGGCGAACTTCGACGCGGCGTACGGCGCCCAGCCCGCGCGGGCCGTGCGGCCCGACCCGGAGTTGATCACGACGACGTGGCCGCGGGCGGCGCGCAGCGCGGGCAGCAGCAGGCGCGTCAGCTCGGCGACGGCGACGACGTTGACCTCGTAGTTCACGCGCCAGTCTTCGGCGGTCGCGTCGGCGATGCGGTTCAGCGCGGCCGCGCCCGCCGAGTGGACGAGCACGTCGAGGCGATCGATCCGCGCCGCGGCTTCGGCCAGCGACGCGGTGTCCGTCAGGTCGACCCGCCACGGCTCGGCGCCCGGCAGTTCGGCGGCCACCTTCTCGAGCGCGGCCTCGTCGCGCCCGCCCAGCAGGAGGCGGTGGGTCGGGGCGAGCTGGTGGGCGACGGCGGCGCCGATGCCGCGCGAGGCACCGGTGACCAGGGCGAGCGGAAGATCGGTCATGCGATCCACCGTAGGCGTCAGCAGGCGGCGGCCGCTCGGGGGTCGCGGTCGAAGCGGATGCCCGTGCGGCTCACCGAACCGGCGAAGTTGTCGACGAAGCGACCGAACGTCAGCGGGGCGCGCGTCGAGGTCAGCACGTCCTGCTCGCCCGGACAGCGCAACGCTTGCCGCGCCGCTTCGATCTCCGACGGCGTGTACACGTGGACCTGCCCGTCGACCGCGACGTCGCCGCGGCCGGCTTCGGCGATGTCCCACGCGGCCGTGAGCCACTTCGAGTGGCCCGGCCGCCCGCCGGGGATCGACGTGGAGTGCGAGCCGAGGTCGCTGGCCAGTCCGTAGCCGTCGTGGATGCGGACGTCGAGCGACACCAGGTTGCTGATAGCGCCCATGCTGTCGGCCGCGAGCGTCACGTACGGCCGGTCCGTCGGGAACGCGTACCAGCGCTTCTCCCCGTAGCTGTACACGAGCACGGCCGGCGAGTGCGTCGCGTCGGTGACGTCCACGGCCGCGCGCATCACCGGCTCGCCCATGAAATCCGCCGCCAGCACGGGGTGCGCGTTGCCCGTGGCCCACGACCAGTACGCGCGCTCGTCGGTGACCCCGACGGCCGAGTGCAGGTTCGCGTACGGCACGCGCAGCCACCCCGCCGCGGCCACCGACCACACGGCGACCCCCGCCAGCAGCGCGCAGGTCCGGCGCGTCAACGGCAGCGCCATCACCGGCAGCAGCAGCGCGAACAACGCCGGCAGCAGCATCCGGCCGTGCATGAAGTCCCCGCCGACGCGCACGACGTACGCGGCCAGCAGCACCGAGCCGGCCACCGGCGCGAGCGTGAGGATCCGCGACTTCCGGCTCAGGTACGCGGCGACCGCCAGCAACGGCAGCGGCAGCCACAGGTAGTACGGGTCGATCAGGTCCAGCAGGTACGCGAAACCGCGCGGCCAATTGGCGTCGCCGGCTTCCTTGGCCAGCGCCGTGTTCGGCACCAGCAGGCCGTAGTAGCCCATCCGGAACACCTGGTACGCGACGGGCAACGCGAGCCCGACCCCGAGCCAGCCGAACCCGGTCCGCAGCGACGGGCGCCGCAGCAGCACCAGCGCGGCGAACGCGACGATGCTGAACAACGCCAGGTCCGGGCGCACCAGCACCCCCAGCCCGATCACGAACGCCGTCGTCTTCGGCGCCCCGCCGCGCACGAGCAGCCACCACGTGAGCCCGAGCCACAGCATCGCCAGTCCCGTTTCGAGGCCCGACGTCGCGAAGTCGCGGAACGGCGGCAGCGCGCACACGATCAGCGCGCCCGCCGGCACGACCGGGCCGGCGTAGAGCCGGCGCGCGCCGTCCATCGCGAAGAACAGCCCCGCGACCGAGCACACCAGCCCGGTCACCACCGACAACCACTCCAGCGCCGGCCCCGGGATCGTGCCGAGCCCGGCCAGCAGCCAGGTCCACAGGGGGCTCGTGCTGGCTTCGACGCGCTCGCCGACGTTGAACACCGGCCCGTGCCCGGCCAGGATCTGCCGGACGGTGCGCAGCACCAGCAGCCCGTCGTCCGACATCCACCGTCGCCGCCACGCCAGGTACGCGTAGACGATCAGCGTGGCGGCGATGAGCCAGCTGGTGGGGTGTCTGAACCACGGCTTCGCGGGCGCCCCGCCGGTGGTGGTGGCAGGTGCAGCAGTGGTCATGGCCCCTCTCCCCGACTTCTCCGCTGCCAGTCTCCCACTCGGGCAGACGGTGGAACGGGCAGAGCCGTTCAGGGGGTCGGCGGGGGCGGCGGCGGTGTCGGACTCGGCGTCGAGCTCGGGGCCGGCGACGGAGGCGGCGGGGGCGGCGGCGCGAGGCCGAGGTCCTCATCGAGGTTCTCGCGGTGGTCGCCGCCCAGGGTGAACGCCGGGGTGCAGCCGGTTCCGGCGTCGGCGTCCGAGTCCTTGGCCGGGTCGCCGGCCGCCGTCTTCGTGACGGTCAGCCCGTCCGGCAAGTGCGAAACGTCGAAGCACACCTGGTACGTGCCGTCCTTGCGCTTGTCGAAGACATTCGTGCCGTCGGCGCCCGTTTTCGTGGACGCCAGGGTGCTGCCCGAGCCGTCCTTCAGCGTCACGGGGATGCCGGCAACGCCCGGCTCGCCGTCGTCCTGCAGGCCGTTGCGGTTGTCGTCGCGCCACGCACGATCGCCGACCTTGTCGATCAGCGGCAGGGGAGTCACGGTGATCGCCGCGGTCGCCGTCTGGTCGGTGACCGGGCCACTCGGCGCCTTGACGCCGGTGACCGTGACCTTGTTGACGTGGCCCGTGTCGTTCTCGGCCAGGTTCGGGTGGTCGCACGGCAGCTGCCGCGACGCTCCGTGCGCCAGGTCGAACGCGCCCGGCAGGCCCGTGCACCACGAATCCTTCACGAGCACGCCGGTCAGCGCTTCCGAGCCCGAGTTCGTCACGGTCGTGCGGTAGTGCGCGGTTTCGCCGGCGGGGATGGTCGCGGACGCACCCCACTCGCCGGTCACGGGGTTCTGCACCTCTTCCTTCACCGTGTACGCCGCTTCCTGCAGGTCGACGCAGTCCCACAGCACCCAGTTGTGGTTGGTGGTGGCGAAGAAGGTCACGTTCGCGGTCTTGTCCGGCGCCGTCTGCGCCGGGAAGTCCTGGCGCGCGAGCTTGCCGTCCGAGGTCACGTCGTGCGTGACGTCCTGCGCCTTCTCCAGCAGCGTCCGGCCCGCGGAATCCGTGAAACGCAGGCCGGTCGACTGCGCGTTCCCGCGCTCGGCCAAGGCCGAGCCGACGGAACCGGTGTACGCCGAGAGCGTGAAAATCGCGCCGGGCGCCGCGGGCACCGTCTGGCTCGCGGAGCTGACGCGGCCGTCGGGCGTCTGGATCTGCGCGTTCAGCTTGCCGTCCGACGCGTGCGCGCCGTCGGTGACGAGCTTCGGCACCTTGTCCGGCGGCGTGCTGCGCGGCACGGGCGCGGCGGGGGTGAACAGGTACCCCTGCGGCGGGCCGCCGGGTGCGGTCGCCTGCTCGAGGCTCGGGTTCGGGGCCACGCCACCGCACGCCGGCGCGGCTCTGTTCGCGGAAGCGGCCGGTGCCGCGCTGACCGAAAACGCACCGGGGAGGACCACGACGAGCGCGCCCGCCAGCACGAAGGTGCAGGCCGACGCGCCCGCCGAACGTCCGATCGCGACTTTCCCAACCCGCCTCACGGGCCCGACGCTATTGCCCCGCGCCGGGCCCGCGCAGCGGGAAACACCCCAAAGAGTTACCGCACGCCGATGCGGCCGGCGAGGCCGAAGCGGCCCTTGCGCCACACCGAAACGATCGACGGCCGCGGCTGCGTGGTGCCCCCGTCGGGCCAGTGCGACGACGGGCTGGCCGAGCTCGCCGCGTTCTCACCCGGGTGCTGCACGGCGACGAGCACGAGGTGGTCGGTGACGACCGGACCGCACGTCTCCGCGCCCACCGGCACGGACAGGAACTGCTTCACGTGCCCGCGCTCCGGACCCGAAACGGGCACGGAGAACAGGCCGTCGTTCGCGCCGAGCGTGTTGCCGTCGGTGGAGATCCACAGGTTGCCGTGCGGGTCGAACGCGACGTTGTCCGGGCACGAGATCGGGCTGACCTGGTTCCTCGGGAAGCCGCCGAAGTACGTGTCGGCCGTGGCCGGGTCACCGCAGACGAGCAGCAGCCGCCAGGAGAACCGGGTCGCCGCCGCGTCGCCGCGAGCCTCTGCCCACTCGAGCACGTGGCCGTTCTTGTTGCCCACGCGCGGGTTCGCCTCGTCGACGCCCGCCTTGCCCGCCGCGCCGCGGTCGGTGTTGTTGGTGAGCGCCGCGTAGATCCGGCCGTTGACGGGATTGGGCTCGATGTCCTCGGGCCGGTCCATCTTGGTGGCGCCCGCCTTGTCGGCGGCCTGGCGCGTGAAGACGTACACCTCCTCGGCGGTGAAACCCTCCACAAAGGACTTGCTTCCGCTGGCCAGCGGAAGCCACTCGCCGGCGCCGTCGAACTCGCCGTCGGCCGGGAGCTTCCCGGTCCCGTCGATCTCCGCCGAAGGGCTGTCGCCGGTGAACTTCGCGACGTACAGCGTGCCCTCGTCGAGCAGCGCCGAGTTGTGGCGCCGGGCCTGGGCGGAGTTGCCCTTCCTGTACTTGCCCTTCGACACGAACTTGTAGATGTACTCGAACCGTTCGTCGTCGCCGGAGTACACGGCGACGCGGCCGTCGGCGGTGATCTTCACGTTCGCGGCCTCGTGCTTGAAGCGGCCGAGGGCGGTGTGCTTGATCGGCGCGGAGTGCGGGTCGTTCGGGTCGATCTCCACGACCCAGCCGAACCGGTTGGGCTCGTTGGGCTCCTGCGCGACGTCCCAGCGCTTGTCGAAGCGCTCCCACTTGCGCGTGCTCTCGCCGGTGCCGATCACGTAGCGCTTGAGCCGCGCCGCCTGCTGCGGGTCCGTCACCTCGTCGGCGTTGGCGAAGTACTGGTGGAAGTTCTCTTCGCCGGAAAGCACGGTGCCCCACGGCGTGACCCCGCCGGAGCAGTTGTTCTGCGTGCCGCGCACGCGCTTGCCCGACGGGTCGGCCGACGTCTTGAGGTACTTCGAGCCCGCCGCCGGACCGCGCACCTCGAAGATCGTGTCGAGCGTGATGCGGCGGTTGAGCGGGCTCGCCACCGTGCGCAGCGCGCCACCGATCGGGTCGCGCAGGGTCTGGACCACGGACAGGCCGTGGGCCGCCCACGCGATCTTCACCTGCTCCTCGGTCGGGTTCGCCGGGTCGTACTGGTCGGCCGGGAACAGGTGGACCTCGGTCGTGTACTCGTGGTTGACGACGAGCAGGTTGCGCAGCCCCAGGGAATCCTGCGGGATCAAGCCCACGAAGTCGTTGTTGTAGCCGAACTGCTTGGCCTGCGCGGCCGCGGTCTGCCGGCGGAAGTCGAACTCCGGCGCGCCCGGCACCACGGCGTCGCCCCAGCGGATCACCACGTGCTGGTCGTAGCCCTCGGGGATGCTGACGCGGTCGAGTTTGTTCGGCGGCACCGCGTCGAAGTCCGTGCCGGGGACCGGCCGCGGGTGCCCGCCGCCGTGACCGTTCTTCTCGGCGGGCGCCGCGGCGGCGGTGCCCGACAGCGCGGCGAACCCGCCCGCGGCCGCGGCCATGACCGCACCGGCCTTGAACACACCGCGACGCGAGACGCTCTTGGCGACGTCGCCGAAGTACTCGTTGCCCGAGGGGTTCGGGGCTTCGTGGGAACACGCGTTGCCGCAGCGGTACTCGCACGTGAGGGGAGATCGGCCGCCGGGGTGGGTGGTGAACAGGGGCAGCAGTCGCCCGCGCTCCAAGGACACAGGGCCTCCAGGTCACTTCAGTGGGGGAACAAAAGCGACCGTATGCGGCCAAACGTGACCAAATCGGGCCAACAGGTGAACAGCAGGTGTATTACGACCAATGGGCACCAACTACGTGAAAGCCCCCGGACGGACAGTCCGGGGCTCTGTCGGAGCGTGGGTCAGAGCTCTTCCTCACCCACGAGCGCGGCTTCCTTCGGCAGCTCACGCGCGTCGGCCTGCTTCTCCCGCAGCGACAGCAGCACCGCGGCGACGAGGCACAGCACCGCCGCGATCACGAACGGGCCCTGCTCCCAGCCGAGCCAGTCGGCGACGTGGCCCACGAGTGTCGCGGCCACCGCACCGCCGAGCCACCGGCAGAAGTTGTAACCCGCGCTCGCGACCGGCCGCGGCGCGTCGCTGATCGACATCGCGGTGCCGGTGAACAGCGTGTTCAGCAGACCCGAGACGAGCCCGGAGAGCACGATCCCGATGACCACGACCGGTTTGCTGGGCACGGCCAGCACCAGCATCAGCACCGTGTAACCGACCACGGCGAGCGCGGCCGCGTGCCGTTCGCCGAACCGCGCGGCGAGCTTCGGCGCGAACACCACGCCGGCGACCGCGACGCACAGACCCCAGCCGCAGAAGATCAGGCCGACGGCGATCGCGTTCCAGCCCAGCACGAACGGCGACCACGCCAGCACCGCGAAGAACGCGGCCGTGTACAGCGCCGAAGCGACCGAAGTGCGCAGCAGGCCCGGGTGCTTGAGCGCGCGGATCGGGTCGAGCAGTTTGATCGGGGTGCGCTTCTCGTGGGAATCGCTCTTCAGGAACACCGTGCACAGCACGAGCGCGCCGGCCATCAGCACGGCCGTGCCCAGGAACGGGCCGCGCCACGAGATCGTGCCGAGCAGCGCACCCAGCAGCGGGCCGACCGACAGGCCGACACCCAACGCGGCCTCGTACAACAGGATCGCACCGGACTGCCCGCCCGTGGCGGCGCCGACGATCACCGACAGCGCGGTGGCGATGAAGAACGCGTTGCCCAGCCCCCACAGCGCCCGCAGGCCCACGAGCTGCTCGATCGAACCGGCCGCCGCGCACAGCGCGGTCGCGGCGACGATCAGCGTCAGCCCGACCAGCACGGTGCGCTTCGCGCCGAAGCGCGCGGACATCGAGCCGGTGAACAGCATCGCGATCACCTGCACGCCGAGGTACGACGTGAACAGCAGCGTGACCTGCGACGGGGACGCGTTCAGGCCCTTGGCGATCGACAGCAGGATCGGATCGACCAGGCCGATGCCCATGAACGCGATGACCGCGGCGAACGCCGTGATCCACACCTGCTTGGGCTGGCCCTTGACCGCGTCCAGCAGGCTCGAGTGGTGCTCAGCGCTCATCGCTGATCAGTTCCTCCTCAGACTTCTTGGGGTTGTTCGAGGGTTCGAGGTGGAAGTCGCGGATCAGCTTGCCGAGCGCGGGCAACGCGGCGTCGATCGCGGCGCGCTCTTCGTCGTCCAGCTCCAGCAGCCGTTCGCGCATCTGCGCTTCCCGGGCCGCGACGAGCTCGGCGTAGAAGCGCTCACCCTCTTCCGTGGCTTCCACGAGCACGGCCCGCCCGTCGTCCGGGTCGGGGCGGCGGGTCACGAGCCCGAACCGCTCCAGGCGCCCGACGACGTCGGTCATCGACGGCATGCGCACGCCTTCGAGCTGAGCGAGGCGGCTCATGCGGCTGGGCCCGACGCGCACGAGCTCGGACAGCACCGAACCCTGCGTGGGCGTCAACGCCTGCGAGGTCTCGCGGCGCACCAGGTAGTAGAGCCGGAAGACGACCGGCCAGAGCCGGTGCGCGAGGTCGACGATCGGGGAAGTCACTTAGCCATGCTAACAAATTTAGTTAGGGTGGCGAAGTAATTCGGCTCACACGCTACGCTGTAGCGGTGGACGCGGTGATCTTCGACCTCGACGGCGTACTGGTGGACTCGGAAAAACTGTGGGACGAGGTGCGCCGCGACGTCGTCGCAGCGCACGGCGGTACCTGGTTACCCGACTCGACCAGGAAACAGCAAGGGATGAGCACCCCGGAGTGGGCTTCGTACCTGGTGAACACGCTCGGCGCGCAACTGACGCCGGACGAGATCGCCCAGGTCGTGGTCAGCCGGATGGCCGAGCGCTACGAAGCCGGCCCGCCCGTGATCGACGGCGCCCCGGACGTGGTCCGGACCGTCGCCCGCCGGTACCCGGTGGCGATCGCGAGTTCGTCGCCGCCGGCGCTGATCCAGGCGTTCCTGCACGCCTGTGACCTCACGTCGCTGGTGCCCGTCGCGGTGTCGAGCGAGGAGGTCGGCGCCGGCAAACCCGCGCCGGACGTCTACCTGCGCGCGGCGACGCTGCTCAACGTCGCGGCCGACCGCAGCGCTGCCGTGGAGGACTCGACCAACGGCCTGCGCGCGGCGCTCGCGGCGGAGATGGCCGTGTACGCGGTCCCGAACCCGCACTTCCCGCCGGACCCGGCGGTGCTGGCCCAGACCACCGCGGTGGTGCGCGACATCAACGAACTGCCGGCCGCGCTGGGTCTCTGACCAGCCTGGACAAGCCTGCCCCAGACAAGCTGAAAGGCCCGCCGAAGGATCGGCGGGCCTTTCGTCGCGGGGGACTCAGCGCTCGAGCTCGCCCCGGATGAACTTGTCGACCGCGTCGCGCGCGGTGGAGTCGTCGTACTGCTCCGGCGGCGACTTCATGAAGTAGGACGACGCGGAGAGGATCGGGCCGCCGATGCCGCGGTCCTTCGCGATCTTCGCGGCGCGCACGGCGTCGATGATGATGCCCGCGGAGTTGGGGGAGTCCCACACCTCGAGCTTGTACTCCAGGTTCAGCGGCACGTCGCCGAACGCGCGGCCCTCGAGGCGCACGTAGGCCCACTTGCGGTCGTCGAGCCACTGCACGTAGTCCGACGGTCCGATGTGGACGTTGCCCTTGCCGAGCTCGCGGTCGACCTGCGAGGTCACCGACTGGGTCTTCGAGATCTTCTTCGACTCGAGGCGCTCGAGCTCCTTCATGTTCAGGAAGTCCATGTTCCCACCCACGTTGAGCTGCATCGTGCGGTCGAGCTGCACGCCGCGGTCCTCGAAGAGCTTCGCCAGCACGCGGTGCGTGATCGTGGCCCCGACCTGCGACTTGATGTCGTCACCGACGATCGGCACCCCGGCGTCTTCGAACTTCTTGGCCCACACCGGGTCCGACGCGATGAACACGGGCAGCGCGTTCACGAACGCCACGCCGGCGTCGATCGCGGCCTGCGCGTAGAACTTGTCGGCCTCTTCGGACCCGACGGGCAGGTAGGAGACGAGCACGTCGACCTTCGCGTCGCGCAGCGCGCCGACGATGTCGACCGGCGCCTCGTCGGACTCGGCGATGGTCTCGCGGTAGAAGCGGCCGAGGCCGTCGTAGGTGTGCCCGCGCTGCACCGTGACGCCCAGCGGCGGCACGTCGGCGATCTTGATCGTGTTGTTCTCGCTGGCGAAGATCGCCTCCGAGAGGTCGCGACCGACCTTCTTGGCGTCGACGTCGAACGCGGCGACGAACTCGACGTCGCGCACGTGGTACTCCCCGAACTGGACGTGCATCAAACCGGGGACGCGCGTGCCGGGATCCGCGTCGCGGTAGTACTGCACACCCTGGACCAGCGAGGAGGCGCAGTTGCCGACGCCCACGATGGCCACCCGAACGCGGCGGTTCTCGCCCATGCCGGTGTCTCCTTAATCCGTTTTCTTCATCTGCAGGTCTGCCGCGACGTTGCGGCCCGAACGGCGCACCCCTAGTCCTTCGGGTCGCGCTGCTCGGCTTGTTCGTGCGCGATCAGCTCGTTGAGCCAGCGCACCTCCCGCTCGCTCGACTCGAGCCCCAGCCGGTGCAGCTCGCGGGTGTAGCGGTCGATCTTCTCCTCGGCCCTCGACAGCGCCTCGCGCAATCCCTCGCGGCGCTCCTCCACGCGACGCCGCCGGCCCTCCAGGATCCGCATCCTGACGTCGGCCGGTGTCCGCGAGAAGAACGCCAGGTGGACGCCGAAACCCTCGTCGTCCCAGGTCTGCGGACCAGCGTCACCGAGCAGTTCGGCGAACCGCTCCTTGCCCTCGGCGGTGAGCTTGTAGACGCGGCGGCCGCGCCGGGACCAGGCCCGGTCGTCCGCTTCGTCGAGCTCCTCGACGAGGAAGCCCGCCCGCAGCAGCCGACGCAACGTCGGGTACAGCGAGCCGTACGAGAACGTCCTGAACATCCCGAGCGTCTCGTGCAAGCGCTTGCGCAGCACGTACCCGTGCATCGGCGCCTCGTGGAGCAACCCGAGGATCGCGAGTTCGAGCACAAGACACCTCCTCACGGGAACAAACCGCGGCCGCCGCCGTTGCCAAAACGACGTACGGCTCGGTCAACCTACTCGCCGACTATATCGCGCCGATACATCGAAGTGGCGGAAGTAACCCCCGGCAGTAGTCAGACCAGGGCAAATGTCACCAGACAGTTATCGAAGCGACGGCGTGTCCGACCGGTTGCCCTGGGTGCCCATTCGCGGGGGGCACTGCGCGCACAGAAAGAGCCCGTACTCTGTTCCTCGTGCTTAACCAGCGGCAGGTTGTGGACTACGCCTTACAGCGCCGTGCGCTGCTGGCCGGCGTCCGCTCCGGACGCGTCGGCGACCACGAGGTCTGCGACGCGAGCCCCTACCTGCTCAGGGCGGCGAAGTTCCACGGGAGGCCGGACGAGCGCGCCTGCCCGATGTGCCGCCGGTCACCGCTGACCCTCGTGTCGTGGGTCTACGGGGACGAGCTGAAGCACGTCTCGGGATCGGCGCGGACACCCGACGAACTGACCCGCATGGCGGGCCTGTTCGGCGAGTTCACCGTCTACGACGTAGAGGTGTGCCGGACGTGCCACTGGAACCACCTGGTCCTGTCCTACGTCCTCGGCACGGGCGAGCCGCAACCCACCCGGCCGCGGAGGACAGCGGGCCAGTGACGAGTACCACGACCGCTGCAGAGCACAGGGCGGCGCGCTTCGGCTGTTCCCGGCCGTCAGTGCCGGCAGTGCCGACAGTGCCGTCTTCGGAGGCCCATTCGTGAACGACGACCGCAACCGCTCCTGGCCCGGCCAGGAGCCCGATGCACCTCGCCGTGCCCAGTGGCCGGAGGAAGAACCGGGACCCGCGTGGCCGGGTGAGGACGCGCCGCGCCGCCCGCAACGGCAAGCGCCCCCGCGCCGCAACCCGAACGGCGGCGGACCGCGTCCGCAGCGAGCCGCCCGCGGCGGTGGCGGTGGCGGTGGCGGTCCCGAATGGCCGAGCTCCGACGAGCAGAACACCCAGAAGCCCCAGCAGAACCCACAGTGGCCATCGTCCGACGACGCGCCCCGCCGTCCGCAGCGGCCGCAGCGGCAGGCGCCCCAGCGTCCGCAACGCCCCACCGGCCAGGGCGGGATGCCGCCGCGCCGGCAACCACCGCCGCCGCCCCCGGGCAACCGCCCGCCGGGGCCGAACGGCGCGCCCGCGAGCCCGCCACAGGGTTTCCGCCAGCCGGCTCCGGGTGGTCCAGGCCGCCCGAACGGGTCCGGACCGGCTCGCCGTCCGCCGCAGGGCCGTCCGGCTCCGCCGCCCCCGCAGCCGTCGTACCCGGACCGCGAACCGGAGCTGATCACCCACGCCGCGCACACCGGCATGGACAGCTTCGGCTACGACCCGTACGACGACCGCTACGACGACGACTACGACCGCGACGGTACCTCGCTGGCGCAGTACTCGGACGAGGACGACTTCGAGGACGAGGGCCCCGAGCTCGACGAGAACGGCAAGCCGGTGAAGCAGCCGCTCACGCCCAGGCAGCGCAAGAAGCGCCGCTGGAAGATCATCCGGCGCTGCGCGTACGCGTTCGTGGGTCTGTTCATCGTGCTGCCGGCCGTCGCATTCGTCATCACGTACTTCCTGGTGAAGGTTCCTTCCCCGCAGGACGTCAAGGCGTTGCAGAGCCAGCCGGTCACCTTCTTCTACGCCAACAACCAGGTGATGGGCCGCAGCGTCCCGCCCGGCGGCGACCGGGAACTGCTGCAGCCGAACCAGATCCCCGACGTGGTCAAGCACGCCGTGTACGCGGCTGAGGACAAGACGTTCGAGACCAACTCGGGCTTCGACATCAAGGGCATCCTGGGCGCGGTGTTCAACCAGGTCACCGGCGGTACCGGTGGTGGTTCGACCATCTCGCAGCAGTACATCAAGAAGGCGACGGAGAACGACGCCCCGACGCTGACCCGCAAGTGGACCGAGCTCGCGAAGTCGTTCAAGCTCAACAACGAAGAGTCCAAATCGGACATCATCACGGGCTACCTGAACATCGTCTACTTCGGCCGCGGTGCCAACGGCGTGGCGGCAGCCGCGAAGGCGTACTTCGGCAAGGACGTGAACCAGCTGTCCGCGTCGGAGAGCGCGCTGCTGGCCGGTCTGATCCAGGGCCCGAGCCGCTCCGAGGACCAGGCGTACACCCAGAAGCGGTGGAGCTACGTCATGGACCAGATGGTGGCGAACGGCTGGCTCCCCCAAGCCGACCGCGCCAAGGCGACGTTCCCGACGATGGTGCCCAAGGGTTCGCAGAGCAAGCAGGACGCCGGCACGCTGGACTACTTCATCCAGCAGCGGATCATGGACGAGCTCGAAGCCAGGGGCTACGACCAGGACAAGCTCTACTCCACCGGCGCGAAGATCTACACGACGATCGACCCCGCCGCGCAGCAAGCCGCCGTGCAGGCGGTGCAGGACAACATGAAGGGTCAAACCGACTCGAACATCCTGGGAGCTCTGGTCGCCGTCGACCCGAGAACCGGCGGGGTCCTCGCGTACTACGGTGGCCCGAACACGGTCAAGGGCGACGACGGCAAGACCGCGCTGGCCAACGACTGGGCGAACACACCGCAGAACCCGGGCTCGTCGATGAAGCCGTACGACCTCACCGCGTTCCTCAAGATGGGGAAGGGCCTCGGCGAGACCTTCGACGGCACCAACAACCGTGAGCTCGGCGGTCGCGTCGTGCGCAACGCGGGTGAAAGCGCCAGCTGTGGCCCGCAGTGCACGGTCAAGAAGGCCATGGAGGTCTCGGCCAACACCGTGTTCTACGACATGGTCCTGAACGTGACGAAGCCCGCCCCGGTCGCGGAAGCCGCGAAGGAAGCCGGTGTCCAGCCGGCTCCGAACGGCAAGGCCCGGCTCGGCATCGACGACGCCAACATCGCGCTCGGCGGTGGTGCGACGGCGGTAACCCCGGAGGACCAAGCCGCGGGTTACGCGACCTTCGCGTCGGGCGGGATCCGTCGCGACCAGCACTTCGTCTCGAAGCTCACGAACTCGCAGGACGAGGTGGAGTTCGACGACACCCAGACGCAGGGCAAGCCGGCGTTCGACCCCGACGAGCAGAAGAGCCAGCAGATCGCGGGCAACGTCACCGACGCGCTCCAGCCGGTCATCAAGGAATCCCACCTGAAGTGCCCGACCGGCCACGACTGCGCCGGCAAGACCGGTACGCAGCAGTACGACCCGAAGAAGACCGACCCGGCGTCCTACGACGACCGCAACGCCCAGACCTGGATGGTGGGCTACACCCCGTCCGTCTCCGCGGCGGTGTGGATCGGCGGCGACGGCAACAAGCCGTTGCACGACAAGAACAACAAGCCGATCTTCGGTGCGACCATCGCGGGCCCGGCGTGGCAGGACTTCATGGACACCTACCTCAAGGGCAAGCCCAGCGAGAAGTTCCCGAAGGTCCAGCCCATCGGCAAGGACGCGGACACCGTGACCACCACGAGCCGCACCTCGAGCGCCGTGACCACGACGTCCAGCCCGACCACGACGAAGTCGACGCCGACCACCACGTCGAGCACGTCGACGAGCGAGACCACCACGTCGGAGACGACCACCTCGCGCACCCGCCCAACCGGGATCTTCGGCGGCGGTCCGGGTGGTCCCGGCGAAGGCGGTGGTCCGATCACCGGCGGAGGTGGCGAGGCCGGCGCCGAGCCGAGACCGACCGGGTAGCGGCCCGTTCCGACGAACGCGAGGGCTCCTCTCCAGCCGGAGGGGAGCCCGTCGTCGTGTCGGACCCCGCCCGCGAGTGACGCAGACTACATCGCCCAGCCGGTACAGTTGCCGTATTTTTGTCCGGTTCACGTCGTGCCGGCGTGGTCACGCAGAGACAGATTCCGCCGGTTGAGTGAACCCACCCCACCCTCGGTGCGTCCCCTTGTGAAGAGGGGCTCTGCGCCCGCAGCACGCCCGAGTCCGAGAAGAGGATCCGCACGTGAACGACGACCGCAACCGCTCCTGGCCCGACCGGGATCCCGACCCGCGGCGTCAACCACCCCCTCCGGGCGGGCAGGCGCCGCCGCCGTGGGCCCGCAACCAGCCGCAAGGCGGTGCGCCGCGGACACCGCCACCCGGCACGCCGGGGCCGCGGGTGCAGCCGAACCGGCCCGGCACACCGCCGCCCGGGTTCCGGCAGCCGCCGCCGGGCGCGCGCCGGCCCGGGCAGGGCCCGCAGCAGCCGCGGCGCGAGCCGGAGCTGATGACGCACCACGTGCACAACGGCACCGTGGACGACCAGTACGGCAACGACCCGTACGGCGAGGGTCCCCTCGACCCGGACGACGTCTTCCCCGCCGAGCCGGCGCTCGACGCGAAGGGCAGACGCGTCCTCACGCCGGCGCAGCGCAAGAAGCGCCGCTGGAAGATCATCCGCCGCTGCGCGTACGCGTTCGTCGGCATCTTCATCGTCATCCCCGCGATCGCGTTCGTGATCACGTACTTCAGCGTCGACGTGCCCTCGCCGCAGAGCGTCGCGCAGGGGCAGAGCCAGGCCGTGACGTACCTCTACGCCGACGGCAGCCCGATGGGCAAGGACGTACCGTCCGGCGGCAACCGGCAGATCCTCACCGCCGACCAGATCCCCGACGTCATGAAGCACGCCGCGATCGCGACCGAGGACTCGTCGTTCGAGACCAACTCGGGCTTCGACGTCACGGGCATCCTGCGCGCGGTCTACAACCAGGTCACCGGCGGCACCGGTGGCGGGTCGACGATCTCGCAGCAGTACATCAAGAAGGCCACGGACAACGACGCGCCCACGCTGACCCGCAAGTGGACCGAGCTGGCCAAGTCCTTCAAGATGAACCAGACGTACTCGAAGCAGGACATCATCACCGCGTACCTGAACATCATCTACTTCGGGCGCGGGGCGTACGGCGTCGGCGCGGCGTCGCAGGCCTACTTCCACAAGGACGTCAAGGACCTCACCTTCTCCGAAGCGGCGCTGCTGGCCGGCCTCATCCAGCAGCCGGGCCGGTCGGAGAACTCGAAGGTCGCGCACGACCGGTGGAACACCGCGCTCGACCGCATGGTGGAGAACCACTACATCACCGCGGCCGACCGCAAGGCCGCGCAGTTCCCCACGCCGATCCCGCTGTCGGAGAGCAAGGACGACTCGGGCGCGCCGTACGCCTTCATCACCGACCAGGTGAAGGCCGAACTCGCGGCCCACGGCATCTCGGACGACCAGTACTACTCCGGCGGCTACACGATCCAGACCACCATCGACCCGAAGGCGCAGGCGGCGGCCGAGCAGCTGAGCACCGACGCGCTCAAGGACCAGTCGGACAACCGGCTGCTCGACGCACTCGTGGCCGTCGACCCGAAGACCGGCGGCGTGCTCGCGTACTACGGCGGTCCGACGATCGTCGACGTGGACGGCCAGAAGCAGGCCGCGCGCGACTGGGCCGACACGCCGCAGAACCCCGGTTCGTCGATGAAGCCGTACGACCTGACGGCGTTCCTCAAGATGGGCAAGGGGATCAACTCGACCTTCGACGGCCGCAACAACCGCGAGTTCGACGGGCGCATCGTCCGCAACGCCGGTGACAGCGACAGCTGCTCGGAGCAGTGCACCGTCGCGGAGGCCATGAAGATCTCGGCGAACACGGTGTTCTACGACATGGTCCTCAACCAGACGAAGCAGGGCCCGGTCAAGCAGGCCGCCGAGGAAGCCGGTGTGAAGACCAAGGACAACGGCGGCGGCAACTCGCAGATCGACATCTCGAACAACAACATCTCGCTCGGCGGTGGCGACACCAAGATCACGCCGGCCGACCAGGCTTCGGCGTACGCCACCTTCGCTTCGGGCGGCCAGCAGCGCGACCGGCACTTCGTGCTGAAGGTGACGAACTCGCAGAACGAGGTCGCCTACGAAGCGGAGGCGCAGCCGGGCAAGTCGGCGTTCGCCGACGGCGACCCGGAGCTGAGCAAGCAGATCGCGGGCAACGTGACCGACACGCTCGAGCCCGTGATCGGGTTCTCGAAGCTGAAGTGCCCGACCGGCCACGAGTGCGCCGGCAAGACGGGGACGCAGCAGCACACCCGGCGCCCGGACGAGCCGGCTTCGGCGGCCAACGCCAACGCGCAGACGTGGATGGTCGGCTACACGCCGTCGGTTTCCGTGGCGGTGTGGGTCGGCGCCGACGGTGACCAGGCGCTGCACGGCAAGGGCAGCTCGCCGATCTTCGGGTCCACGATCGCCGGTCCGCTGTGGCAGAAGTTCATGAACACCTACTTCACGGGCAAGCCGGGCGAGAGGTTCGACCAGGTGCCGCTCATCGGCAACGAGGTGCCGCCGTCCGACCAGTCCACGGACGCAGGCGTCCCGCCCACGGGCATCACCCCGACCGACACGCCGGATCCCAACCCGGGTAATGGCGACGGCAACAACCCCGTGAACCCGGGCGACCCGAACGGGCCGACCGACGGCAGCTTCCCGTCGTTCCCCTCGCACATCCCGAAGCCGCCGAAGCACACACCCACGGGTGACCCGACGCCGACGGATACGGGCGGCGCACCCACCCCATGACCGGGAGTCGCACGAGAAAGAGGCGCCCCCATCCGGGAAACCGGGTGGGGGCGCCTCTTTTCGCGCCCGCCAGTAGAGCGGGAGGCCGCGAGTTCGACGCTGGGGGTCGCCGAGTTCGCGGCCGGGTCTGGTGACCGCGGTCAGTCGAGCGTGATGACACGGCCTTCGGTGCCGGAGCGGTGCGCGGCTTCGATCACGCGCAGCGCGGCGACCGACCCCGCCGGGTCGACGGGGAACGCCCCTTCGCCGCGCAGCGCGTCGCGGACCTGCGCGTAGAAGTCCTCGTAGCGGCCGACCTCGGTGGGCACGACCTCGGTGTGGTCGGTGCCGTCGTCGACACCCAGGACGCCCGCGTCGGCCTCGGGCTCGACACCCCAGCCTTGGTCGCCGGGGCGCAGACCGTCCTTGATCTGGGGTTCCTGGACGTCGAGGCCGTACTTGGTGAACGCGGCGCGGTCGCCGAGCACGCGGAAGCGCGGGTTGCGCGTGGCGGCCAGAGCGGAGCTCCACAGGTGCGAGCGGACGCCGCTCGCGTGGTGCAGCGCGACGAACACGTCGTCGTCGACCTGCACGCCGGGGCGGCGGCGGTCGACCTCCGCGTAGACCTGGGTGACCGGGCCGAACAGCTGCAGCGCTTGGTCGACGATGTGCGCACCGAGGTCGTAGAGCAGGCCGCCGGCTTCGGCGGGGTCGCCGAGTTCGCGCCAGTTGTCCTTGATCTTCGGCACCCAGCGGTCGTAGCGGGACTCGAAGCGGAAGACGTCGCCGAGCCGGCCGGAGTCGATGACCTTGCGGACGGTGAGGAAGTCGGAATCCCAGCGGCGGTTCTGGAAGACGGTGAGGCCGACGCCCTTGGCCTTCGCGGCGGCGACGACCGTTTCGGCCTCGGCCGCGGTCGGCGCGAACGGCTTGTCGACGACCACCGGCAGGCCCAGCTCGATCGCCTGCAGCGCGAGCGGCACGTGGGTGCGGTTCGGGGTGCTCACCACGACCAGGTCGAGGTCCTCCGCGTGGGCGAAGAGCGCGTCGGCGTCCGGGACGATCTCGGCGTCCGGGTACTCCGCGCGCGCCTGCGAAGATCGCTCCGGGTTCTTCGTCACGATCACCGCCGGGGTGAGCCCCGGCGTCGCCGCGACCAGCGGCGCGTGGAAGACGCGGCCACCGATGCCGTACCCGAGGATGCCCACCCGCAAGTCATCAGCCATGGGCCACATTAAACAACACTGTTGCGTAATTGGCCAGTTCTTCGGGAGGATCACCGGATGGCAGAGACCGGGGTCAACCTGCGCGGGCTGCGCCGCCACAACCGGGCGCTGCTGCTCGGCCACATCCTGCGCGCGGGCGGGCTCAGCCGCGTCGAGCTGGCCGAGCGCACGGGCCTGACGCAGCAGGCCGTGTCCAAGATCGTCGCCGAGCTGCTCGAGACGCAGCTGCTCGACGTCGAGCGCCAAGCCTCGGCCGGCGTCGGCAAGCCGCGCACGCTGCTGCGCATCCGTCCCGGCGCGCGGTGCGCCCTCGGCGCGCAGCTGGACCGAGACGGGTTCCTCGTGCTGCGCACCGGCCTGTCCGGTGAGGTCGAGGCGTCGGCCGAGGGCGCGCTGCCCGCCGGCTTCACGCCCGAGCAGGCCGTGACCGCCGTGGCCGACGCGACGCACCAGCTGCTCGCCGGCGTCGCCCCCGAGCGGGTGCTCGGCCTCGGCGTCGGCGCGGTGGGACCACTCGATCACCGGGAGGGCCGCGTCCGCGACGCCACAAACATGCCGGGCTGGCACGACGTGCCCCTTCGCGACCTGCTCGCCGAGCGCACCGGACTGCCCGTGACGCTCGACAAGAACACCAACTCCGCCGCCGTCGCGCACACGTGGCCGGACCCGCCGGCAACGGCCACGGCCGTGGTCCTCGTCGGCACGGGCATCGGCGTCGGACTGCTGGTCGACGGCACCGTGTACCGCGGACCGCGCACCAACGCGGGTGAGTTCGGCCATACCACGATCGCCTACGACGGCCCGCGCTGCGCCTGCGGCCGCCGCGGCTGCGTCGAGATCATGCACCGCTCGGCGGCCACGCCGGCCGAGGCCGCGCGGCTGCTCGGGATCGGGCTCGCCGACCTCGTGCAGGTCCTCGACCTGGAGCGCGTCGTGTTGTTCGGCCGCACGATCCGCGCGGCGCCGGACGTCTACCGCGACACGGTGGCGGCGCAGCTGCGTGACCTGCTGCCGGTGCCGCAGTGGCAGCGCACCGACGTGGAGCTGAGCGACCTCGGCGAGGAGGCCGTGGCCCTCGGTGGGGCGTTCGAGGTACTTGCCCGGTTCTACGAGGACCCGAAATGACAGGCGCCTGACCTGCGGGCAGATAGCATCCGCGACGTGCCCGACCAAGCCACCGCCGAAGAGCCGGACGCGGCTCCCCGCACGCTGACCCCAGCGGAGCGGATCGTGCCCAGCTGGAACGACCCGCTGGCCGCCGCGGCGACGAGACCGATCGGCGGCCCGCTGGGCGAACACGCCGCCGTGGGGCGGCACTGGTTCTGGTCGCCCCAGCGCGTGGGCCTCGGCCTCGCGGTGCTCGCACTGGTGTTGTGCTGGTTCGGCAAGGCCTCCTGCATCCAGCAGTACACGGACTCGGCGGGCGTGAACCAGCTCGACTGGCGCGCGGGCCGCCCGTTCGTCGCGATGTGCTACTCCGACATCGTGCCGCTCTACAGCTCGGAGCGGCTCAACGACCCGCGTACGTTCCCGTACGTCTCGTCCTGGAAAGAGGACACGCAGACGGCCGAGGACCAGACCCGGTACATGGAGTACCCCGTGCTCACGGGGCTGTTCCAGTGGATCAACGCGAAGCTCGCCGCGGGCTGGCTGTCCATCGCGGACTCCGGCTGGCTGCCCGGCGCGCTGCCGGTGGCGATCTACTTCAACATCTCCGCGTTCTGGCTCGCCCTCGCCTGGCTCGTCACGGTGTGGGCGACCGGGCGGACCGTGAAACGCCGGCCCTGGGACGCCGTGCTGGTGGCGATCTCGCCGCTGGTGCTGGTGCAGGCGTTCACGAACTTCGACGCGATCGCCACCGCGTGCACGGCCGCCGGGATCCTCGCGTGGTCGCGCAGACGACCGGAGATCGCCGGCGTGCTGCTCGGGCTGGGAGCCGCGGCGAAGCTGTACCCGTTGCTGCTGCTCGGGGTGCTGTTCGTGCTGTGCCTGCGCGCCGGGAAGCTGCGCGCGTGGGGCCGCACCGCGGGCTTCGCCGTGCTGGCGTGGCTGGTGGTGAACGTGCCGTTCATCCTCGTCGCCACGCGCGGCTGGTGGGAGTTCTTCCGGCTCAACACGCTGCGCCCGATGGACCCGGACTCGCTCTTCAACGCGCTCTCGTACGCCACCGGCTGGACCGGCTTCGACGGCGTACTCCAAAAAGGGCAGCCGCCGGCGGTGCTCAACACCGTGATCGCCGTGCTGTTCCTGGCCTGCTGCGCCGGCATCGCGTACATCGCGCTGACCGCGCCGCGGCGCCCGCGCTTCGGCCAGCTCGCATTCCTCGTGGTGGCCGCGTTCCTGCTGACGAACAAGGTGTGGAGCCCGCAGTACTCGCTGTGGCTCGTGCCGCTGGCCGTACTCGCGATCCCGCGCTGGCGCCTGCTGCTGGGCTGGATGGTGATCGACGCGCTGGTCTGGGCGCCGCGGATGTTCTACTACCTCGGCGTCGACCACAAGGGCCTGCCGGAGGGCTGGTTCCTCGGCACGGTCGCGGTGCGCGACCTCGCCGTGGTCGGCCTGTGCGTGCTCGTGATCCGCGAGATCTACCGCCCGCGCACGGACCTCGTCCGCCTGGCCGGCGACGACGACCCCGCCGGCGGCGTGCTGGAGCGCACCCGCGACCGGGTGAAGTTCGCCGGGTTCCGGCACCGCCGATCCGCGCCGGCGGTGCCCGGAACGTCCTAACCGGCCTGCTTGCGCACGTAGGCGATGTCCGCGGCCTGGCCCTCGCTCGGCGTCTCGACGACGACGGGGGCCCCGGCCTTGCGGGCGACCTCGGAGAGCAGCTCGGGGTCGATCGTGCCGTCGCCGCCGACGACGTTGGCGTGGCGGTCGCGGTTGGAGCCGAACTCGTCGCGCGAGTTGTTGAGGTGGACGAGGTCGATGCGGCCGGTGATGGCCTTGACCTTCTCCACGGCGTCGGCCAGCTCCCAGCCCGCGGCGTAGGCGTGGCAGGTGTCGAGGCAGAACCCGGCGCCGAACTCGCCGACCTCGTCCCACAGCCGCGCGATCACGTCGAGCTCGCGGGTGATGGCGTTCTCGCCGCCGGCCGTGTTCTCGATGAGGATCGGCACGGCGAAGCCACCCTTTTCGGCCTCGCGCTCGAAGAGCTTGCGCCAGTTGGTCAGCCCCTCGGCCACGTCGTCGCCCGCGCCCACGTGCCCGCCGTGCACGATCAGGCCCTTCGCGCCGATCGCGGCGGCGCCGTCGGCGTGCTGCGTGACGTTCTTGCGCGAGGGGATCCGGATGCGGTTGTTGAGCGACGCGACGTTGATCAGGTACGGCGCGTGGATGAACACCTCGACGGGCGACTCCTTGATCGCCTCGCCGTGCGGGTGCGGCTTCGGAGCCTTCCACCCCTGCGGGTCGGACAGGAAGAACTGGACGACGTCGGCTTCTCGCTCGGCGACGGCGGCCAGCGGATCGTCGTCGCGGACATGGGCGCCAATCTGCATGACAGCACGCTACCCCGGGTGAATCCGCACCTGACGCCCCAGTTGGTCACGCTCGTCGAGTACCGTGAGCGCGTTCCGTGAACCACCTCGGAGGGTTTGCATGGGGAAGAACGCCGGCCGGATCACCACCCTGGGGCTCGCCGTCGCGGTGCCGGTTCTCTCGGCCGCGCTCACGTTCCCCGCCACGGCCTCCGCGGATCCGAGCCCGACGATCGACGGCGACTGCGCGGCCACGCTGCAGAACGGCAAGTCCGGCACGGGCCTGTCCGTCGACGCCGGCGCCCCGCTCAACGCCCCCGACCGGCTCACGGTCGGCCTCGATTCGAAGGCGCAGCAAGCCGACGGGCAGCAGCCGCTGTTCACGCTCCCGGTGGGCGACGTCGTGCGCACGCTCGGCGTCGGCGAAACGCCGGCGGTGGGTGATCTGGCGGCGAACGGCGTGTGCCCGGCCGCGCAGAACACCGTAAACACCGTCGGCGACACCACGCAGAACGTGATCGGCGGCGCGACCGGCAACCCGCCGGGTCAGAACCCGCCCGAGGACAACCCGCCCGAGGACAACCCGCCGGGCGACAACCCGCCCGGGCAGACTCCGCCGGGCCAGAACCCGCCCGGCAGCAGCCTCAACCCCGTGGTCACCGGCCCCGGCGACCAGCTGGGCGACCTCGAGTCCATCGCGGGCATCTTCACCAACGCCGCGATGCTGCCGTCCGGGCTCGTGCAGGCGCCACCGGTGATCACGCAGGTCATCCCCGGACAGCTGCCCGCCGACCAGGTGCCGACCGTCGACGCGAAGAAGTCCGGCACCGCACAGGCGCTGCCCGCCGTGACGCCCCCGGCGAAGCTGCCGATGCTGCTCGCCGTGCTGGCGCTGGCCATCGTCGCGGCCGCGCTCGTGCGGGCGTGGCTGCGCCGCAAGCCCGCCTGACGCTCACGGGACGTGACCCGTACTTGCACCCGAACGCCTGACATCGGTGGCTGAGCGGGCGTCACCCGTTCCCGTTACCGTCGTTGTCCTGGGGAGACGGGGTCCGCCGCGACGCGCGAAGGAGCAGACGGCCATGCAGCACCGCACACGCAGGGCCACGGCCGTGGGCGCCGCGGCCTTCGTGCTGGCCGGTTCGGCCGTGTTCGCCGCGCCGGGGACCGCGTCCGCCGACACCCTCACGGCCCCGTGCGGCTCGACGATCACCGCGAAGCCCGGAGACCAGGTCAAGGGCACGACTCCGCTACTCGGGCTCCCGCTCGACCTCGGCGTGGTCGGCCAGGCGTCCGGCGTGTTGACGGGGACCGTCAACGCGCTGCTCGGCACGGTCTGCAAGGTCACCGTGAACGTGGTCAACACCGCCGTCGCCCCGGTGCCGGTCGTCGGCGCGCCCGCCGCGGGGGCGCTGAACAACACCGTCGCGGGCACCACGAACACGCTGCAGCAGGGCGTCGATTCCACGCAGCGCACGCTCACCGGCGGCTCGCCCGCGCAGCAGAACCCGGGCAGCCCGCAGCAGCCGCCGTCGGGCGCGACGGGTGCGCCGCAGGGCGGCACGCCGTCCGGGCAGAAGCCGATCCCCGACTCCAACAGCCCGCTGCTGCCCGGCGCGGGCGGCGGCGGTCCGTTCGCGTCGCTCTTCCCGGGCTTCTCGAACCTGCCGTTCAGCACGGGGTACGCGCCGATGCGCGACTACAGCGACATCCCGATGGCGATGGCTGGGCTGTTCTCGCCGTCGCCGGCGCTGCGCTACGGCAGCCAGATCCCGGGTTACGCGCCGCAGTACGGCCTCGCGAACCCGGCCCCGTCGGCCGGCAACGCGAGCGTGCAGAACGCGGGCGAGGCGCAGGCGTTACCGCCGGCCGGGGACAACCACACGAACGGGTTGGACTGGCCCGTGCTGGTGGCAGTTCTTGCACTCTCCGGAGTCAGCGCCGGACTGGTTCGGACCTGGGTGCTCCGCCGAATGGCCGCTGCGGCTTAGCCCGACTCACCAGTATCTTTTCGAGGTCCCGTTCGTTTTACCTGTCGCGATGGTCCCTGCCCGCGGACCCGCCCACGGACCTTGGAGGACTGCGCTCGTGCCGACGAACCCCACCTGGCTGAGATCCCGGCGTGCACTCAGCGTCACCGCGCTCGCCGCACTCCTGACCGGCGGCGCGTTCCTCGGCTCGGGAACCGCGTCGGCGGCGACGACGCTGGCGGGCCAGTGCACGGGCTCGGTGAGCGGCAGCATGGGTGACACGGTCGCGGTGCCGGGCTCTTCCGTCAGCACCATCGCGAAGCAGGCCGCCGCCGCGAAGCAGCAGTCGCTGCTGGGGCTCATCCCGCTCAACGGCGTGGACCCCACCGGCGTCGCGAACGCGCTCGCCGCCAAGACGCTCACCGTCGGGCAGGTGCCCAGCTCCGCGGGCGGGACGATCGAGGGCAAGGCCATCGGCGCCGCCGTCGGGCAGGCGCTGCAGGGCAACTCCGCGCTCGGCTGGAGCGCCGACACGAAGAAGCAGGTCCTCGACGCGATCACCAGCGCGGTCACGTCGAACTGCGGGCTGACCACGCTCGCCACGAACTACCAGCCGCCGACGTCGTCCTCGGCGCCCAGCTCGGCGTCCGCCAACGCGCCGTCTTCGTCCGGCTCTGGCGAAGACCCGCTCGCCAACCTCGTGCCGGGCTCGACCGGCGGCACCGCACCGCGGCGCGACTACAACGGCATCCCGACCGCGACGCCCGGCGTCGCCGTCGCGCCCGGCGTCCGCTACGGCGCGGGCACGCTGCCCGGCTCCGCCGCGCCGGTGACCGGCGGCGAGAACCCGCAGGGCCAGGGGCCGGACATCCGCAACGCGGGCGACGCGGAGTCGGTCGCTTCGGCGGACAGCGCGTCGAGCGTGCAGCTGCCGATGCTGCTGGCGGTGATCGTGCTCGCCGGTGTGACGGCCGGGCTGGTCCGCACCTGGGTACTGCGCCGCGTGTCCTGACCCGCTTGCCGGGGCTGTCGGCCCCGCCGGGTATCCTTACCTGGACAAACCCTCCTGCCACGGATCCGCCGTGGCCGCAGAGCCCATAGGAGGTGAGTGGTTGTGTCACGCCATTACGAGGTAATGGTCATCCTGGACCCCACGCTCGACGAGCGCACGGTCGCCCCCACGCTGGACAACTTCCTCAACGTGATCCGCAATTCGGGCGGAAGCGTGGAGAAGGTCGACGTCTGGGGCCGCCGTCGCCTGTCGTACGAGATCAAGAAGCACGGCGAGGGCATCTACGCGGTGCTCGACCTGAACTCCGACGCGGACGCCGTCAAGGAGCTCGACCGGCAGCTGTCTCTGCAGGAGACCGTGCTGCGCACCAAGGTCATGCGGCGTGAGGTCAAGCGCGCCGCGGCCAAGCCCGTCGCCGCCAAGGCCTGAGCCGAAGGGACGTCCCCGTGGCCGGAGACACCGTCATCACGGTGGTCGGAAACCTGACTTCCGACCCCGAACTGCGTTTCACCCCGTCGGGTGCGGCGGTCGCGAACTTCACCGTCGCGTCCACCCCGCGCACGCTCGACCGGCAGACCGGCGAGTGGAAGGACGGCGAAGCGCTCTTCCTTCGCTGCAACATCTGGCGCCAGGCGGCGGAGAACGTCGCCGAATCGCTCACGCGCGGTGCCCGGGTGGTCGTGCAGGGCCGGCTCAAGCAGCGGTCCTTCGAGACCAAGGAAGGCGAGAAGCGCACCGTCGTCGAGCTCGAGGTCGACGAGATCGGGCCCTCGCTGCGCTACGCGACGGCGAAGGTCAACAAGGTCAGCCGCGGTGGCGGCGGCGGTGGTGACTTCGGCGGTGGCGGCGGCGGTGGCAACCGCGGCGGCGGTGGCGGCGGCATGCCGGCCGACGACCCGTGGGGCTCGGCCCCGCCGGCCGGCGGTGGCGGCGGCGGCGGCTTCTCCGACGAGCCCCCGTTCTGATCTTTCGTTCTTCCTCAAGATTTGATTCCAGGAGTACACAGTGGCGAAGCCACCCATTCGTAAGCCCAAGAAGAAGGTCTGCGTTTTCTGCAAGGCCGAGAAGAAGGGCCGTCCCGAGCTCATCGACTACAAGGACACGAACCTGCTGCGGAAGTACATCTCCGACCGCGGCAAGATCCGTGCCCGTCGGGTCACCGGCAACTGCAGCCAGCACCAGCGCGACATCGCCATCGCGGTGAAGAACTCGCGCGAGATGGCGCTGCTGCCCTACACGTCGACTGCGCGCTGAGGAGGCTCGTCATGGCGAAGATCATTCTCACCACCGACGTGGCGAACCTCGGCGGCCCCGGCGACATCGTCGAGGTCAAGGACGGCTACGCCCGCAACTACCTGCTGCCCCGCGGCTACGCGATCGTCGCCAGCAAGGGTGCGGAGAAGAACGTGCGCACCATCCAGCGCGCGCAGGAGTCCCGCCGCATCCGCGACCTCGACCACGCCAAGGAGATCAAGGCGACGCTCGAGGGTCTCGGCCCGATCCAGCTCGCCGGCAAGGCCGCGGAGGGCTCGAAGAAGCTCTTCGGCTCCATCACGGCCGCCGAGATCGTCGACGCGATCAAGGCCCAGGGCGGCCCGCTGCTCGACAAGCGCGTCCTGGACCTCCGCGACCACATCAAGACGGTCGGCAAGCACTCCGTCAACGCCCGCCTCCACCCCGACGTGAAGGTCGACGTCCGCCTCGAAGTCAAGGCGACTTCGAACTGACGGTTGTTTTCTTGCGAGAAGCGCCCCCGGCACACTGCCGGGGGCGCTTCTCTTTTGGGTGGCGTCGGTCGACCACCTCGGTGCGTCGTCCTGAACCACCCGTCCGAGCGAACGACAAGATCGGCTTCGACCTGCGCACAAGGTCATCCGATTCCCAGCGGGAACCAACCGCCGTGCGTTACCATCCAACCTGCTGATCTCGCCGTTTGGGGAGCGAGAAGTAGCCAAAGGGGGCGACGCCGATGTCCGATGTTCCACCGACTCCGCCGATCATGGTCGGCGGCTACGGCTCTGGCGGCGGGTACAAGTTCAGCGACGACGAGGTCGACGGCGTCATCAAGCAGTGGGAAGACCTTCTCACGAACATGAGGTCAGATCTCGCTGACGCCCGGGCGATCGCAGAGGTCCAAAAGCCCGCCGATGAGTTCGCCAGCAGCGACTTCGTCAAAGGTGGCGCGGACCCATCGGGACAGACACTGCTGCAGCAGCACCAGCGCATGTACGACTACGTGAACAACTTCATCACGGCACTCAGAGCGGCCAAGAACAAGATCACCGTCGACCAGCAGAACGCCCGCGATAATCTCAAGTCTGGAGCCTAGGCCCGCATGATCTCCCGCACCGTCCGCGTTGCCGCCGGAACCGTAGCTGCTTTGGCCTGTCTTACGGCGTGCAGTGGTGGTGGCAGCAACGGCACAACGCCCTCGTCCTCTGCGCCGGCACCCAGCCAGGCCGCGGGGTCAGGGCCGAAGGTGCCCTCGCCGCTGCCGACCGACGCGATTCTGAACGACCCGTGCAGCGTGCTGTCGTCGGATGAAGCCACCACGGTGGGCCTGGCTTCGCCCGGAAAGAAGGACACTGGTCAGCTCGGCGGCTGCACCTGGACGTCCACGCGCAGCGAACAGAACGCGATCTCGATCCGGGCGCTGCCGCAGAACAAGGGCGGGATCAGCGACATCTACGACCAGAAGGCCAAGGACGCCTACTTTCAACCCGCGACGATCGATGGGTACCCCGGCGCGTTCGCCGACGTCCAGGACGGCCGACCGTCCGGCACGTGCACCCTGTGGGTGGGCGTGACCGACCAGCTCGCCGTAGCCGTGATCCCGGCGATCGGCGTGGGCGACAACAAGAACGACCCGTGCGGGCTCGCACAGAAGTTCGCGACCGTGATGGTCGGACACCTCAAGGGGGCGGCGTGATCACCACGCACCTGATCCCCTGCTCGGAAGGAGTGGCTCATCATGGGGAATGACGCCAACACGCTCGGCAAGGAAGTCAAGGGCATGGCGATCGGCGCCGGCTACGGTGCCGCGATCGGTTCCGTCGTGCCCGGCGTGGGGACGGCGGTGGGTGCCGGTGTCGGGGCGGTCGTCGGCGGCTTGGTCGGTCTTGTCAGTGGCGGGCCCGAGGCGCAGAACCAGTCGGCGGACCTGGGAGGCCGCTCGATTGACGCGTACACGATCTACGAGAAGATCCACGCCGGCGACGCCTCGTCGCTGGAACGCGGCGCGAAGGCCGCCGGCAGCCTGAAAACGGTGCACAGCGACCGGGTCACCGAGATCGACACCCTGAACAAGAAGATGGACGAGGCCTGGCAGGGTGGCGCTGCAACCGCCGCGCAGGCCGGGGCGCACCCGCTGAGCACGTGGCTGCAGGATTCGGCCCAGAACCTCGGCAAGAGCGACATGTACTTGGGCAACCAGGTCGACTGCTTCCACACGGTCAAGGGCAAGGTCCAGGAAATGCCGAAGGACCCGCCGTCGGCCGGGTTCCTCGACGGGATCAACCCGCTGAGCGACAAAGACGACCAGATCAACCAGTACAACGACAACGCCAAGGCCAACGTTCAGGCCTACACGAACTACTTCAACGCTTCGGGCACGAATGCGCAGAGCCTGCCGCAGTACAGCGCTTGGCAGGGGAACAACCTGTCGAACACGCCGCCCGGCGGGAAGACGCCCGTTGGGCCCGGCGGTGGCCCGAAGACGCCCAGCTTCAGCGGCGGCCCCGGCGGTGGGGGCGGCAGCTTCAGCCCGGGTGACACGCCCAAGTTCGACGCCAAGCCGACGGACATCAACGGCGGCGGCGTGAACGACCCCAACGGCCACTACCCGACCGACTCCACGTTCAACCCGCCGGGTTCGGACTCGACGTCGGCGCAGGGGTTCACGCCGTCGTCGGTTGACGGGAGCAGCTTCGGGCCCGGCGCGGGCTTCGGGCCTGGTGGCGGTGCCGGCTTCGGGCCGGGCGGCGGTGGCGGGGCCGGTAGCGGTGCGTTCAGCGGCGGCGTCGCGGGCTTCGGCCCCGGTGGCTTCGGTGGCGGCATGGGTGCCGGCGGAGCGGCGTCGGGCGCTGCCGCGGGAATGGGCGGCGCCGGTGCCGGCGCGGGCGCCGCGGGTCTTCGCGGTGGCGCCATGGGCGCGGCCGGCAAGGCCGGCACCTCGGGCATGGGCGGCATGGGCGCCGGCGCGCGGGGTGGCGGCAAGGGCACCGAAGACGAGGAACACCAGACGAAGTACCTCGTCGAGGAGGACGCCAACGAGCTGTTCGGCACCGACGAGATGACCGCCCCGCCCGTGATCGGTGAATGAGGACCGACGACGTGATCACTCTCGACCGACCGACGAAGTTCACCGCCCCGACGCTGTTCAACTTGATCAAGCGCCGGGGCGGCGAGCCGCACCAGACGTTCGCCGACATGGCGACGTTCTACGACCCGACCGCGGAGCGGCGGATCGACCAGGACGTCAACGCGGTGCTCACCGAGCTCGGGTTGATGGGGCCACGCGGCATGGACCGCGACCTCCTGGCGCTCGTCGAATCGATCTGCCACCCGCAGATCGAGTACTACGGGTGGTTCGACGGCGCGTTCGACGACGGCAGCCCCTCGAACTACGCGGCCTTGGTCGGCAGCGGCAACGGCGGCGGGTTCGCGCTGGTGCGCGTCATCGGTGACCCCACCGTGACGGTGTCGCGGCAACGCCCGGACCTGCTGCTCCAGACCTTCCTCGACATCATCCCCGAAGGCCAGGCCGCCACCGGGTCGCCGCTGGTGACCAGCCGCAGCGAGTTCGAGAGTGGGCGGGCTGCCGGATCCGAGGACGTGTCGCAGCGGTCGATCATGCAGAGCGGACCGGGGCGGAACGAGGACTTCGCGCCGCTCAAGGAGATCCAGCGGATCCTCAAGGCGCCGCGCACCGGCGGTGGCGCGCTGTACGTGGCGTCGCGGCCGAACGGCGGGCGGCGCCGGCGGATCCCGAAGCCGATCAACTTCATCGACACCAGCGAAGGCCGGTGGCTGATGGAGGAGCGGCCCGGGCGCGGTGACTCGCTCATCGTGCTCACGCCGGGCACGCCCAAGGCGATCGCCGATCGGCTACGGACAGCACAGAGCGCATTGGGCTGACCAGACCGGGAGCTACTCCGGGTGGGGTTTCGACTGCGGTACGTTCAAGTGACCGTCAGGTGAACCCCACCCGGTTTTTGTGTCGCGGGGGATCTACCAGCGTCTTCTCACTCAGCGGTTACAGAGCGCACTGAAACTGCGGGCCCCGGCGGGCGGCAACACTCGTTCAGCCCACCGGGTAACTCCTCTACGCTCCGTAGCATTCATCCACAGGCACGTGTCCACACCGAGCCGCGCCACTGCCGCGACACGCCGAACAGTGCACCGCCCGCGACACGCCGGACGAGTTTCGACAAAGTTCTCCACAGTCTCTACACAGGGTCTGACCTGCGGATTCAGCAAAGCCGATCAGCACTGTCCCCAACTTGTCCACAGCGTTGACGAGACCTGTGACTGGTTGCCCGCAGTCGTCCACAAGTTATCCACAGGACGGTCAACACCCGGAATTGCGCTCGTCCGTCCGGGGGATCTAGCGTGCCGTCTCGGCCAGCACTCACGGTGGCGCCCGGCGTGGCGGATCACCGGCGAGGGGGCGCCGGTCCATCATCAAGACGGGCCCGGCGGCGGGCTGGGAATGTCGGAGCGATTCCGGCATAATCGAACAGGTGTTCGCACGATCGCTCGCCCAGGCGGGTCGCGCGGGCACAGCACGTGAACAGTCGAGGGGATGACCGCGGGTTCGCCCGCCGGTCGAGGAGGTGTCCGGGGCGGTGGCGCTGACCGACGACCGGGGTCCGATGTACGACGCGGATTCCGACCCCGGGCCGAGCGACCCGGGGCCCGGCGGGTTCGACCGCCAGCCACCGCAGGACCTGGCGGCCGAGCAGTCGGTGCTGGGCGGCATGTTGCTGTCGAAGGACGCGATCGCCGACGTCATCGAAGCGCTCGGCCCCGGCGACTTCTACCGGCCCGCGCACCAGGCGGTCTACGACTGCATCCTCGACCTCTACGGCCGCGGCGAGCCCGCCGACCCGATCACGGTGTCGGCCGAACTCGAGCGGCGCGGGGAGCTCGGCCGCGTCGGCGGGGCGCCGTACCTGCACACGCTCATCGCGACCGTCCCCACCGCCGCCAACGCCGGCTACTACGCCGAGATCGTGTCGGAGAAGGCGGTGCTGCGACGGCTCGTCGAGGCGGGCACGCGCATCGTCCAGTACGGCTACGGCGCGGCGGCCGCCGACGGCGCGAACATCGACGAGGTCGTCGACCGCGCGCAGGCCGCGATCTACGACGTCACCGAGCGGCGCACCAGCGAGGACTACGTCGCCCTCGAGGACCTGCTGCAGCCGACCATGGACGAGATCGACGCGATCGCGTCGCGCGGCGGCCAGTCGCAGGGAATCCCGACCGGCTTCGCCGACTTCGACGAGCTCACCAACGGCCTGCACCCCGGCCAGATGATCATCGTCGCCGCGCGCCCCGGTGTCGGTAAGTCGACGCTGGGCCTGGACTTCGTCCGCTCGGCGTCCATCAAGCACGGCCTGACCAGCGTCATCTTCTCGCTGGAAATGAGCCGCACCGAGATCGTGATGCGCATGCTCTCGGCCGAGGCCAAGATCCGCCTCGCCGACATGCGCGGCGGCAAGATGTCCGACGACGACTGGACCCGGCTCGCGCGCCGGATGAGCGAGGTGTCGGAGGCCCCGCTGTTCGTCGACGACTCGCCGAACATGACGATGATGGAGATCCGCGCGAAGGCCCGCCGGCTCAAGCAACGCCACGACCTGAAGCTCGTGGTCGTCGACTACCTCCAGCTGATGACGTCCGGCAAGCGCGTCGAATCGCGGCAGCAGGAGGTTTCGGAGTTCTCGCGTCAGCTCAAGCTGCTGGCGAAGGAGATCGAAGTGCCGGTCATCGCGATCTCCCAGCTGAACCGAGGCCCGGAACAGCGCACGGACAAGAAGCCGATGCTCTCGGACCTCCGTGAATCCGGCTCCCTGGAACAGGACGCCGACATCGTCATCCTCATCAACCGCCCCGACGCCTGGGAACGCGACGACCCCCGCGCCGGCGAAGCCGACCTGATCCTCGCGAAGCACCGCGCCGGCCCGACGAGCACCATCGTCGTCGCGCACCAACTCCACTACAGCCGCTTCGCCGACCTCGCCCACGACTGACGGACTTGTTTGCAGGATCTCAGATTTCGCGGCACGGTCTCAGGTCCGACGGCACATCGGCGGCACTTATGACGTCTTCGTGAAACTCGCTGGTCGGGGCCCTCACTCGCTCGAATGACGGCGTTCCGGCCCGCTCCGCCCGTCGTCGCTCCGCTGACGCTCTTGGCTGTACGAGTCGTTGCCCGTGGGGTGTGGGTACGCGACGGACAGCCTCACTGCGACGGTCTGCAGCGTCATGAAATCCGGAGGTCACTCGGGGGCGGAAAGGCGATGAAAGGCTCACGTCATCAGGGCTCGGGAGGAACCGGGCCTCGAATCCTTCGGCGCGGACACGGTAATAGGGGTCGCACCTTGCTTCGGTCTGCAGGTTGCTCGTCGTGGTGGTCACAGCAGAAGCATCCCCGCACTCGGGATGACCATCCAACAGGAATTGGACACCGCATCGGCTGGTGAGCAGACCGCTGCCATCATGGGCTCGTGAAAGCGTGGATTCGCTGCTACTGGGACGAGGAAGATGTCTGGTTCTACTTCGAGGTCGACGCCGAAGGCTGGGTGACCAGGCAGGTCGAAGTCCAAGGGCCTGGGCTGACACCGATCGCAGCCGCCTCCCTCGACGAATGGCAGCAGGCCCGCGACGCCGGCCGCCTCGATGAGTACGACCGCAGGTTCGGGAGCACAGCCGAGGTGCCCATCTCAGAATGGGACGGCCACAACCCCGAGGAACTTACCTCCGAGGAGTTCGAGAAAGTCTGGGGTCTTGCCCGTCGGCAGATCGAATCCCGGCCCCGCTGACCTCTCGACCCTGCGGAGGCTTCCTGGGATCATCTCGGCATGACACCGCCCAACTCCTGGACATGGCTCAGGCGGCCGCCATTCACGGCTTCAGCCAGCACGGGCTGAGACAGCGCGGAAACTCTCAGGTCAGAGCCGTTCTCTATAACACGAGTCGCGAGAACCTCAACCCGCCGTCAGGTCGGGCGCGCGGTGTACTCGGCCAGGCGGCGCTGGGACGGGAAGAAGAGCGCGAACACCGTGACCAGGTTCGCCGTGATGAGTAGCGACGCGGCGACCGGCAGCACGGTGTAGATGACGATCGGCGCGGTGAAGGGGAGCTGGTCGTGGCCGGAGGAGTCCCCGGAGGTCGTCACGGTGAGGAGGTACCAGGGGACGAAGCCGCACGTGGCGAGCCACGCCGGCACGCACGTGCCGAGCTGGGGGGCGAGGGCGGAGTACTCCTTGCGGTGCGCCAGGTATCCCAGCGCGACGAACGAGCGCGCGACCAAGAGACCGATCCCGGAGATCAGCAGCGCGTAGGCGACCAGCACTCCGAGCCCGACGGTGACCACCGTGGTCGGGTCGTAGGCCGTCGGCAGGGCGTAGCCGAGGATCGGCACGGCGAGGGCCATGGCAACGCCGAGTACGACGCTCGCGAGGCCCGAGCGGAGGGTGACCCGGCGGGCCGTCGCGACGAACGCGGCGGGGAGCCAGCGATGGGGAGGCCAAGGCGCAGCGGGTTGCATCGGTTAGTGGCGGTGCGGGCTGGACGCTTCCGTGAAAGCCCATCGATCTTCAGCCACTCCAACACCCCGCCTGCGTCAGCTTGCCTTCGTGGTCGCCGAGACGACGTCCCGTGACGAATAGTAGCCATGTGGCTACCAATGGTCTGCCGAATCCACAAACCTCAGTGGCCGAGGGCGTCGTAGTTGGAGACGAAGCTCGTGAGCAGGCGGGCGAACGCGGTGCGGTCCTCGGGAGACCACGGGGACATCGCTTCGGCGAAGACCGTGCGGCGGAAGGTGTGCAGGGTGTCCAGGTGGGAGCGGCCGGCGGCCGTCAGGGCGAGGACGGTGCGGCGGCCGTCGGCTTGGTCGGCGGAGCGGTGGAGGACGCCCTGGTCGACGGCGCGGGCGACGAGGCGGCTGGCGCGCGGCTGGTCGACGCCGAGGGCGGTGGCGAGGGAGGTCACGGTGGCGGGCTCGCCGCGATCGGCGAATTCTTCGACGACGTCGAGGAGTTCGATCACCGGGTCGGGGGCGCCCTGGCCGCGTTCGCGGGCGATGCGAGTGAGGGCGCGGTGCTGCTGGCTCCGGCGGATGGCGATCATCGCGCGTTCGACGTCGGCCACCGGGTCGGTCATGGGGTTGCTCCTCCTGGCCAAGTGCATGTAAAGCTACATGTAGTTGCGCTTCGACATAGGGAGTATCCATGAAGCCCATCGGTTACTGGCTGCGGCACAACCACGAGCTACTCGAACAAGCCTTCACGCAACCACTGCTGGAGCTGAACCTGACGCGCCGGCAATGGCAAGTGCTCAACGCCGTCGCACAAGGGGCCGGCACGATGGAGGAAGTCGACAAAGAGCTGGAGCCGTTCGTCGCCACAGAAGGGACGATGGCGCCGCACCTCGGGGAGTTCGCCAGGCGCGGCTGGCTCCGCCGGAACCAGCTCACCGAAGACGGCCGCGCCGCGCACCGGGAAGTCGAGGAGCGCGTGAAAGCCTTCCGCGCCAAGGCTCTCGACGGCATCGCCGAGCAGGACTACGTGACCACGGTCCGCACGCTCGAACGGATGGCCGAAAACCTCTCCTGACGAAATATCGCGGAACCCGGGTGCGTCAGCTACTGTAGTAGTTGAAGTTTCAAACACTTGGAGGCACCCATGGCCGGCACCCCGGTTCTCTACCTCAGCCACGGTGCGCCGCCGCTTGCCGACGACGCGACGTGGACCCGGCAGCTCGCCGGCTGGTCCGCGGACCTGCCCAAACCCCAGGCGATCCTCGTCGTCTCGGCGCACTGGGAAGAGGCGCCGCTGACGCTCGGCGCGACCACGACCGTCCCGCTCGTCTACGACTTCTGGGGCTTCCCCGACCGCTTCTACGACGTGAAGTACGCCGCGCCGGGTGCGCCGGAGCTGGCGACGCGGGTGCGCAAACTCCTGCACTCCACCGAAACGCCCGTGCACGAATCGCCCGAGCGTGGTCTGGACCACGGCGCGTACGTGCCGCTCGTCGAGATGTACCCCACCGCCGACGTGCCCGTGCTGCAGGTCTCGATGCCTTCGCTCGACCCGCGGGTGCTGTTCGACCTCGGCCGCAAGCTCGCACCGCTGCGCGACGAGGGCGTGCTGATCATCGGCAGCGGCTTCTTCACCCACAACCTCAGCGCCATGCGCGAAACCGACGGCACGAACGGCACGCCGCCGCAGTGGTCCACCGAATTCGACCACTGGGGCGACGAAGTGGTCCGGACCGGCGACGTCGACGCGTTGCTCGACTTCCAGCACAAGGCCCCGGCCGCCGCCGTGGCGCACCCGCGCACCGAGCACTTCGCGCCGCTGTTCGTCACGCTCGGCGCGAGCTCCGACGCGGCCGCCGGCCGCACCGTGATCGACGGGTTCTGGCACGGCCTCGCGAAGCGTTCGCTCGAATTTTCCTGAGACAGCAAGAAAACGGGCCCGGAAGCTGGCTGCTTCCGGGCCCGTTTCAGTACTGCTGTTCAGCTCACTTCTTGAACATGCCCGTCAGCTTGGCGGCCAGCTTCTGGATCGCGCCCAGCGGCGACGAGTCCATGCCCGCCAGGGCCGGCACCTGAGCCGTCGGCAGCGCCGGAACGGCGGGCACCTGCGGCAGAGCCGGCACACCCGCGGTCGGCAGAGCCGGGACACCCGACGTCGGCAGCGTGGCCGGCACGCCCGGCAGCGCCGGGAGAGCGGTGACGGCCGGGAGCTGCTGCAGGGTCGGCAGGTTCGCCTTCACCGGCAGCTGGGTCGGCAGCTGCGGCAGAGCCGGAGCGTCGGCGCGCTCGCCACCGGCCAGACCCGGCAGGTGGACGCCGTTGCCCAGACCCGACACGGTCGGCAGCGCGGTCGCGCCCTTGAGCTGGTTGAGCTCGTTCAGGGCGGACAGGCCGTTCACCGGCAGGTCGGCGCGCTGGGCACCGGGCAGCATCGCCATCGCGGGCAGACCCGGCAGGGCGCCGGCGTCCGGCAGCGCGGGCAGGGCGCCCGCGGTCGGCAGAGCCGGGAGCGCGCCCGCAGTCGGCAGCGCGGCCATGCTCGGCAGGGCCGGCAGCTCGTTGACAGCCAGCTCGCTGCCGAGCGGGGTGTCGATCGACGGCTCGGACACCGTGGTGTTGTCGGTGCCGTCCGTGCTCGCGGTGCCCAGCACCGGCAGCTCGGTGCTGTTGATCGGCACGATCACCGGGAGGTGGTGGTAGAAGTCGTAGCCGGACAGCGCGCTGCCGTCACCGTCGGTGGTGGGGGTGCCCCCGTTGGTGGCGGTGATCGTGTTGTCGCCCGAAGCGTGCGCCACACCGGCCGCGGTCACGGCGTCGTTCACGACGTACGGCACGGCGCTGACGGGCAGGTCGAGGATGTTGCCCGAGACCGAGCCCTCGACACCCGACGTGGTGTCGTCACCGGCGTTGGTGACGGTCTGCATGTTCGGGCTCTTGCCCGAGGCCACACCCGCCGCGGACACCGCGTCCGCCACGACCGGAACGGTCGCGAGCGGGTCGGCGCCGACGATGTTGCCGGCCACCGCGCCCGCGTCACCGTTGGTCAGCGAGGAGCCGCCCGCGGTCGACGCGACGTCGTTGGAGCCGCCGCCGTGACCCAGCGCCGCACCCGCGACACCGGTGCCCGCGGGGCTGACGGAGCCGGCGACCGGCGCCTTGATGATGTTGCCGGCGAGGCCGCCGTCCTTGCCGTCGGTGCTGGAGTTGCCGCCGGCGGTGGAGTCGGTCAGGTTCTCGGCGTCGGCCGTGCCGATGCCGGCCAGCGCGCCGCCGATGCCGTGGACCTGCGCGGGCAGCGAAACCGGGGCCTGGACGATGTTGCCCGCGCCCGCACCACCGGTGCCGGTCGCGTGCGTGTCCCAGCCGGCGCCCGACGTGGTGTCGGTGTTGGCGTTGCCGTGGCCCTGGCCCACGAACGCGCCGCCGATGCCGAAGACCTGCACCGGGGTCGACACCGGGACGGTGCCGAGGTTCGAGCTCAGGAAGCCGTTGTCGTCGGCGGTGTTGCCGCCGCCGCCGGCCTGGACGACCTTGGTCTCGTCGGCCTGGCCCGAGCCCTGGCCGACGAACGAGCCGCCGATGCCGAAGACCTCGGCGGGCACGCCCACCGGGACCTGCACGATGTTGCCCGAGCCGGACGAGTTGGTGCCCTGGCTGCCGTCGTAACCGCCGGCGGTGACGACCTTGTCCTCGGTCGCGGTGCCGGTCGCGTTGCCGATGTGGCTGCCGCCGATGCCGTAGACCTCGGGCGCGCCCGCGACCTGCGTGTTGACGACGTTGGCGCCCAGGAACCCGTCGTTGCCGCGGGTGTAGCTGCCGTCGCCCGCGTTGGCGTCGACGGTGTTGTCGCACGCAGCGTGCGAGTTGCCGATGTACGTGCCGCCCACGCCGCAGACGTCGACGGGCAGCGCCACGGCCGGGTCCACCACGTTGCCGGCGCCGGCCGACTTCTCGCCGGAGGTCTTGACGAAGCCGCCCGAGTCGACCGTGCTGGAGGTCGAGCCGCCGGCCTCGCGGTCGAGCGCGCCGCCGGTGGAGGCGTTGCCGATCCAGGACGCGGCGTTGCTCGCGACGTCCGCGATCGGGCTCAGCTGAGCCGCGCCGGCGTTGCCGCCGAGGAACGACTTGTCACCGTTGGTCTCGAGGTAGGTCGGGGTGCCGCCCAGGCTGCCCGGCCGCTCGTCGCCCGCCTTGGCGTCGGCCGAGGAGTTGGACTTCGTGTCCGCGTCCGAGCCCCACGCGCCACCGGCGTTGCCGTTGAACTTCACCGGCAGGGCGATGGGCGCGCCCAGCACGTTGCCGGTGCCCGCGCCGCCCTCGCCGTCGGTCAGCGCGGAGCCGCCCGAGGTGGCCGAGGAGTCGGCGGTGTATTCGCTGTAGGCGTTGCCCAGGATCCAGGAGGCGGCGTTGCCGGTCACCTGCACCGGGGTGGCGAACTGGCCGGCGACGACGTTGCCGGACAGGCCGGAGCCCTTGCCGGTGGTGTCGATGTTGCCGGTTTCGGTGGCGCTCTGGCTGGCCGAGCCGCCGTGCACCGCACCGCTGCCGCCCGCGAGGCCGACGCCGTTGCCGGCGAGCTGCACGGGGAGCGCCCAGTCGAGGGCGACGACGTTGCCCGCGAGCCCGGAGTTCTCACCGGAGGTCGCGACGTCCTGGTTGTGTGAGTAGGTCTGGTCGTGCGACGTGCCGTCGACCTTCGCGTCGCCGAGCACGCCCACGGCGTTGTCGACGATCTGGATCGGGACGACGACGTCGCCCGAGACCTTGTTGCCCTTGAGGGCGTCGTGGGTCGGCGTCAGCTGCCGCGGCGCGTCGGCCTTCGGCAGGCTGCCCGTGAGGTTGCTCGCCGCACCGCCGGGCGACTTCGCCGAAGCGAGCGCGTCCTTCACAGCGGAGGTGACGGGCTTGGTGCTGACCTCGCCCTGGTAACCGGGGACGTCAACCTGCCCGAGCGGGGTGCCGATGGCGTTGTTGTCCGCCTGAATCGGCACGGTGACGTTGAGGTCGAGCGGGGAGGCCGGGGTGTCCGGGTTGACGTTCTCGTCGGCCGAAGCGATGCCGGTGCCCAGCATCAACAACCCACCCGTGACCAACGCGGTCTGGAGTCCGCGCTTTGCCCAGGTCTGCATGGGGTTTTTCTCCTTCATTTCGGGTTCCCTTGCGGGCTTGTGGAGGTGCGCTTTTCGCTTGTTTCGCAAGGAGGGAAAGGCGCACCAGAGGGGTGGTGCAGTGCGTGCGCGAAAAGGTGCGCGACGCGAGAAACCCGCGGGGTTCAGTCGGTGACGCCGAGCCGGCACGACGAAGGTGCCCGGCTCAAGGACGCGTCAGCGACCCCGCGGGTGGGGTGAATCAGTCAGGAGTGACGCCGGGCTGCTCGCCCGTGTTCAGCGGCGTGTGCCGCACACCGGCGCGGGTCGAACCCGCCACGGCGTTGTCGACGGCAGCGGTGACCCACGCGGGCACACCGAAGTTGAGGCCGTCGAGGTGACCACCGGGGGCGGTGTTGTTGCCGCCGCCGGGAGCGCTCGGGACGGAGGGCGGCGCGATCGGGAGCTGCGCCGGGGAGAACGGGTCGGGCAGGTTGCGGTGGTCGTCGCGCGACGGCGCACCGGTGCTGCCGGCCGAGTTCAGGTCCCCGTGAGCGGAGCGGTCGAAGATCGCCCGCAGCGCGTCGGAAGTGGAAACCGCTGCGGCGCCGAGGTTCTGCGCCGCGGTGCCGGTGGTGCCGGTGGCCGCGGAGACCGGAGCGGCCGGTTCGAGCGGCGAGCCCGGGAGCTCCGGCAGGCCGACGAGTGCGCCGGTGTGGCTCGGGTCGAGCAGGTCCCACACCTTGCGGCCGAAGTCCTGCGCCGCGGGCGACGGGGCCGTGGCCTCGTCGATCACGCGGCGTGTGTCCTCGGGCTTGCGGGCGATGTGCTCGACCGCGCCGAGAGTGCGCTGCGCCGGGTGCAGGAGCGCGTCCTCACCGAGGTCGGTGACGGCGTCGCTGACCCGCCCGGACACCTCGTGGTCGGCGGTCGTGCGCACGTGGTCGCGGTGCGGGCCACCGATGTGGTCGCGCGGGTCGAGCGAGCAGATCGGCCGGTCGTGGCCCGGCTCGGACCACGTGGTGGCGTCCTGCTCGCACGCGGCAACGTCCTGCGCGGCGCTCGCAGCGGTGCCGGCCACGGTGCCGGCGAACTGCGAGACGCCGCGCGTGACGTCACCGAGGCTCGCGACCGACGCGTCGGTGACCGGCGTGACGCTCGCGTTGACCTCACCGGCCTGAACCGAACCGGGCTGAACCGTGTCCGCCGAAGCGGTGGAGGAGGAAACGAGCCACGCGGCGGCGGTCGCGGCGACCGCGCCACCGAAGACGAACAGCGCGCGCGACGCGAGCCGGCCGACGCGTTTCGCGCCCCGCCTCTCGTGCGCCGCAGCGTTCGTCACTCGTGCTTCTCCTGATCTCGAAATGTATTCGGGCTTTCGGCTTTCACGAACGCGAGAATTGCGTCCTGACTCGCCGGTGCGAAACCGAGAAAACCAGCAGCCACACCCGTCACGCATCATTGACACGACTTGATGCCACCATCGTGTGAACAACACAGTGTGTGCTCAGATCTCACGAAGCGTGATCCCCACTGGCGGCGCGGGGTTACTCCGGAGTCGCTCCAGCACCGGCTGTCAAGCGCCACTTCGGGCGAACCGCGGGGACGCGCGGCCCCTCGCGTCGGGGCGATTCGCCCGGAAAGACGGGGCGGACCGATACGGTGGCGTTGTGAGCCAGCCAGCACGGGGACGGCGCGAGCCACCGTTCCTCACCGAGAATCCCGACGTCACGAACCTGATCCCCCGCGGACTGCGGGTTTCCGCCGCCCTGGCCTGGCGCTTCATCGTGGTGATCGCCGCGCTGTACGCCGTGCTGTGGCTGCTCGGCTACCTGTCCGCGGTCGTCATCCCCGTGTCCATCGCCCTGTTGCTCTCCGCGCTGCTCGCGCCCGCCGTGGAAAAGCTCGTGCAGATCCGGTTCCCGCGCGGGCTCGCGACGGCGCTGGTGCTGATCGCGGGGCTGGCCGTGCTGGGCGGCTTGCTCGCCTTCGTCATCACGCAGTTCTCCAGCGGCCTGCCGCAACTGCAGCAACAGCTGAACAACAGCCTCAACCAGATCCGCGACTGGCTCATCAACGGCCCGATCCACCTGCGCCAGGAACAGATCCAGGACTTCCTGGACCAGGCGATCGGCTTCATCCAGAACAACCAGGCGTCGCTGACCACCACGGCGCTGACGACGGCGAGCACCGTCGGCGAGATCCTCACCGGGTTCGTGCTGACGCTGTTCGTCACGATCTTCTTCCTGGCCGGGGGCAACCAGATCTGGTCGTTCCTCGTGCGCGGCATCCCGACGCGCGTGCGCAAGCGCGTGGACGTCGCCGGCCGCCGCGGATTCGCTTCGCTCGTCAGCTACATCCGCGCGACGGCCGCGGTGGCCGTCGTCGACGCGGTCGGCATCGGCATCGGGTTGTGGATCGTCGGGGTGCCACTGGTGATCCCGCTGGCGACGCTGGTGTTCCTCGGCGCGTTCATCCCGATCATCGGCGCGGTGATCGCCGGTAGTGTCGCGGTGCTGATCGCGTTGGTGACCAAGGGGTTCATCGGCGCGGTGATCGTGCTGGCGATCGTGATCGGCGTGATGCAGCTGGAGAGCCACGTGCTGCAGCCGCTCCTGCTCGGCCGCGCGGTGCGGCTGCACCCGCTGGCCGTGGTGCTCGCGATCGCCACCGGCCTGGTCGCGGCGGGCATCGCCGGTGCGTTGCTGTCCGTGCCGCTGCTGGCCGTGCTCAACGCGGGCATCCGGTCGCTGCTGCACGAGCACAACCCCGATCCCGAGTCGGTGGACGTGCTCCACGACCAAGCGGCGCAACCGAACGACGCCGAACCGGGTTCGGACCAAGCCGAAGTGGCGACGCGGGGCGATGAGGACGACGACGACAACGACACCCAGTGACCCGGCGACGCCGCTGTGGCGCGGCGTCGTCCTGTTGCGCGTGGTCACGTGGGTGTTCGCGCTCGGTGTGGTGATCGCGCACCGCGGTGAGTTCCAGCGGGAGTGGCTCGCGTGGGCGGTCGTCGGGGCGATGGGCGTCTGGACGCTCGTCACCGGAATCGCGTACGCCCGTGAAGGCTGCCGCTGGCAGTGGCTCGTGGTGCTCGACGTCGTGGTGACGACCGGGTTGATGCTGACGTCGCCGTTCATCCTGTCCGACGTCCAGTACGCCGAAGCGGCGCCGCTCATCACCACCGTGTGGGCCGCGGTGGGACCACTCGCGGCCGCGACGCGCTTCGGCGCGGGGGCCGGAGTGGTGGCGGGACTCGTCGTCGCGATCGGCACGGGTGTCGCGCGCGAACGGCTGGACCTCGACGTGTTCCGCGACGGCGTGCTGCTGTGCGCCAGCAGCGTGCTGATCGGCATGGCGGCCACCACGGCGAGGCGCTCCGCGGAGGCGCTCGCGAAGGCGTTGCGCACGGAAGCCGCGACAGCGGAACGAGAACGGCTCGCGCGCTCGATCCACGACAGCGTGCTGCAGGTGCTCGCGCGCGTGCGCCGGCGCGGGCTCGAGGTCGGCGGGGAAGCGGCCGAGCTCGCGAAGCTGGCCGGAGAGCAGGAAATCGCGTTGCGCGCCCTGGTGACGACCGAACCGACGTGGACCCGCACCGACGGCACGACGGACTTGCGCTCGGCGCTCCAGCTGCTGGCCACGCCGTCGGTTCAGGTCGCGACGCCCGCGGGCACCGTGGACCTGCCGGCGCACGTGACGGCGGAACTGGTGGCGGTGACCCGCGAAGCACTGTCCAATGTGGAGAAGCACGCGGGCCCGGACGCCCACGCGTGGGTGCTGCTGGAGGACCTGGGTGCCGAGATCGTGGTGAGCGTCCGCGACGACGGCCCCGGGATCCCCGAAGGACGCCTCGAACGCGCGGAGGCGGAGGGCCACCTCGGTGTGGTGGAGTCGATCAGGGGCCGGGTGCGCGATCTCGGCGGGACCGCGACCCTGGACAGCGCTCCGGGCCGCGGCACGGAGTGGGAGGTGCGGGTGCCGGGCACGACGAGGGACGGGCGATGACGATTTCCGTGATGGTGGTCGACGACCACCCCATCTGGCGCGACGGCGTGGCCCGCGACCTGGGCGAGAACGGGTTCGACGTGCGCGCCACCGCACCCGACGCGCCCGCGGCCGTCCGCATCGCGCGCACGGTCCGCCCGGACGTGGTGCTGATGGACCTCAACCTGGACGGCACCTCCGGCGTCGACGCGACGCGCGAGATCACCACGGAGCTGCCGGACACGCGGGTGCTGGTGCTGTCCGCGTCCGGCGAGCACTCGGACGTGCTGGAAGCGGTGAAGGCCGGCGCTTCGGGCTACCTGGTCAAGTCGGCGTCCGTGGCGGAACTCGTGGACGCCGTCCGCCGCACCGCCGAAGGCGACCCCGTCTTCACGGCCGGCCTGGCGGGCCTCGTGCTCGGCGAGTACCGGCGCATGGCCGACACGCCCTCGTCCGGCGAGGCCACCCCGCCGCGGCTGACGGAACGCGAGACGGACGTGCTGCGCCTCGTCGCGAAAGGGCTCACCGCCCGTCAGATCGCGGAACGGCTCGTGCTGTCGCACCGGACGGTGGAGAACCACGTGCAGTCGACGCTGCGCAAGCTCCAGCTGCACAACCGCGTCGAACTGGCCCGCTACGCCATCGAACACGGCCTCGACGAGGACTGACGGCTACGACGTCGCGACCGCGGCCTCCTGCAGCGGATCGGTCAGCTTCGCCTTGCCCAGCCGCCAGGAGGGTTCGCCCGGGTGCCAGGCCGCGACGACGCCGTCGTCGAGGACGAGGTCGCCGTGGTCGGTCCAGTCCAGTGAGGAGTGTTTGAGGTTGTCGGTGCTGTACGGCATCGACGGGGCCTGCTGCCAGGTCAGGTCGTAGAGGTTGAGCAGCCACACGTCGCGCGTCTGGATGTCCGAGCTGTGCCACGCGGGTGAGCCGAAGTCCACGGCCGCCCAGGCGCCCTCACGGCTGGGGAGGACCAGCGGGTTGGTCTGGACGACCGGCGGCTGGATCCGCTTGCGGCTCCCGTCACGCAGGTCGACGACGGTCAGGTCCGTCAGCCCGCCCAGGATGAGCCGGTCGCCGGTGGCGGCGAGGATGCTCGGGGCCTGCTGCACGCTGCGGCCCGTTTCGGGGTCGATGAGGACGTCGACGGTTTCCGGGCCGCCGTTGCCGACGGTGATGAGCAGCCCGTGCGAGGTCTCCTGCCGCGGGATCGTCGAGCAGCTCGCGACGCCGCCACCGCCGAGCGAACGGCCGGTGAGCGCGACGTGCTCGAGGCGGCAGTTGTCCGGGGAGTCCTGGCGGACGAGCCACACGCTCTGGGTGTCGGCCCCGGGCGCGACGCTGAGCGCCTGGCCCAGCGAGGTCGGTGGCGAAGCCGGACCGGTGTAGGCGTAGACGTCGCTCGGCTGGCAGTCCTGCCGGCACCGCGGCGCGGTCGTGAACACCGGGGTGCGCCCGACGCGGCTGACGGACACCAGCCGGTCACCGCCCGGGACGCCGGGCACCGTGCCCTTGGCGCCGGTGTCCGCGTCGAACACGGTGGGTGGCGATGTCGCGAGCAGCAACTCCACCCCGATCCCGCCCGTGGTGACCGAGCCGGTCAGCCCGCTCGGCGGCGGTCCGCTCGGCACGGGCGCCGGGGCGGCCGAGGCCGACGTGGGCGGCTGATCCGGCGTCCCAACCGTGCACGCGGCCAGCAGGCACCCCGCCGCGACGAGCGCGGCTGCGGCTCGGAACCCGGGTCTGTTCAGGGTTTTTCCCCGATCTGACGAGCGAACTACGGTTCTACCATCGTTCATATGGCCGAGGAAGAGACCACCGGCGCGGAGGCCGCGACCGAGACGAAGCCGTTGACCGCACGCGACATCCGGGTGTCGGACGACGAGCGCGAGCACGTCGTCGGTGTGCTGCAGAAGGCGATCGGGCTGGGGATGCTCAACCTCGACGAGTTCACGGAGCGCACCGACAAGGCCCTGGCGGCCCGCACCCGCGGCGACCTCAACGCGGTGCTCACCGACCTGCCCGGGCTCGTGCACCCCGAGGCGATGCCGACCTACCAGGCGCCGGCCTTCACCGGCCCCACCACGTACGCACCGGGCCAGCGGCTCGAGCTCAACGCCAAGTACTCGTCGCTGCACCGCAGCGGCCCGTGGCAGGTGCCGCCGGCGCTGGTCGTGCGCAACAAGTACGGCAGCACGAAGCTCGACTTCACCGAGGCGCAGGTGTCGACGCCGGTGGTCGAGATCGAGCTGGATTCGAAGTGGGGCTCGGTCGAGGTGATCATCCCGCCGCACGCGGCCGTGGACTACAACGCGATCACCGAGATCAAGTTCGGGTCGCTCGACGACAAAACGGGCAGCAACGGCCGGGCCGGCAGCCCGCGCTACGTCTTCACGGGCCGCATCCACGGAGGCTCGCTGGTCATCCGCAACCCTCGGCGGGGCCTCTTCGGCTGACCAGCGTTGCGGTGCCGGACCCGGTTTTCCATCCGTCGGCCGGGTCCGGCTCCGTACTAGAACTTCGGCGCTGAACCTTGTGCACTGAGCCTTCTGCGCTAGGCCTGACGTGCAGCCACCGCATCCGCGGCGGCGACCGCGCCGGCCGCGCGTTCCCGGGCTTCGGCCAGCGTCACCGACGCCAGTGACGCGCCGACAGCGCGCACGGCCGCCGCGTTCATCGACAAGCTCGTGAGGCCCAGACCCGCGAGCACCACCGCCAGCCGCGGGTCGGCCGCCGCCTCGCCGCACACGCCGGCGGGCTTGCCGGTGGCCTTCGCCGCTTCCCCGATCAGCTTCAGGAGGCGCAGCAGCGCGGGTTGCCACGGGTCGTTGAGCTTCGCGACGGCGCCGAGCTGGCGGTCGGCCGCGAACGTGTACTGGGCCAGGTCGTTGGTGCCGACGGACACGAAGTCGACGACGTCGAGGATCTCCCGCGCGGACAGCGCCGCGGCCGGGATCTCGATCATCACGCCGGCGCGCTCGATGCCCGCCGCGCGGACGCGTTCGGCGAACCACGTGGCTTCCTCGGCCGTCGCGACCATCGGCGCCATCACGGAGACGACCGCGCCGGAATCCTGCGCGGCGCCCGCGATGGCCTCCAGCTGCCGGTCGAGGACCTCGGGCCGGTCGAACGCGACGCGCAGGCCGCGCACGCCCAGCGCCGGGTTGGGCTCGGCTTCGGGGTTGAGGAAGGCCAGCGGCTTGTCGGCGCCCGCGTCGAGCGTCCGGACGATCACCGGCTTGCCGCGGAACGGCGCCAGCACCGCCGCGTACGCCGTGCGCTGCTCTTCCACGGACGGCTCGGTCGGCGCGTCGAGGAAGCTGAACTCCGTGCGGAACAGGCCGACGCCCTCGGCACCGGCTTCGGCGGCCGCCTGCGCGTCGGCGGGGGAGCCGACGTTGCCGTAGACCTTGACGACGTGCCCGTCGGCGGTCGCGCCCGTGCCGTTCCACTCGGCCGGTCCGGACACCGCGGCCTTGACGATCGGCGCGGCCGGGTCGGCGAGCTGCACGACGCCGGTGTCACCGTCGACGGCCAGCGCTTTCGCGTCCAGATCGAGGATCCCGCGGACGGCGACGACGGCGGGGATGCCGAGCGCGCGGGCGAGGATCGCGGTGTGGCTCGTCGGCCCGCCCTCCTCGGTGACCAGCGCGAGCACCTTCGCGGGATCGAGGCCCGCCGTGTCGGCCGGCGCCAGGTCCCGCGCCACGAGCACGCTCGGCGACGCGAGCTCCGGCACCCCGGGAGGGGCGACGCCGAGGAGTTCGGCCACGAGGCGGTCGCGCACGTCGCGGACGTCGCGAACCCGCTCGGCCATGTACCCCCCGGCCGCGGCCAAGGCCTCGGCGAACCCCTCGGCGGCCTGGTAGACGGCGCGAGCCGCGGGAAGGTTCTGCGCCGTCACCAGCTGGTGGGCCTGCGTGGCCAGCGCCGGATCGGCGGCCATCGCGGCAGTCGTGATGAGGATCGTCGCGGCCTCGCCGGTCGCGGCTTCCGCCTGCGCCTCCAGCCGCTCGGCCACCGCCCGCGCGGCGGGCTCGATGCGCGCGGCCTCCGCCGCGGGATCGGCGGGCGCGGGCGTGCTCGCCGGCTCGCCGAACGGCTCCGCCACGCGCACCACGGGACCGCTCGCACGCCCCGGGCTCACCGCAACACCGCTCAGCACCGTCGCCTCACTCTCAGACATGGTCTAGACCATAGCTCAGATACGTTTCGATCTCTCGCGGTGCCGCGCACAACCCGCGGGCGCGCACTCGTGCCAGCACCGGCCGCACCTCCTCGCCCCACCACGCGTCGGCCAGTTCGAGCCTGCTGGACAGGGGGCGGCCGGTCAAAGTCTGCCGGAAACCCCAGGCCTCCGCCGAATCCGCGAGCCGGAACCAGTCGGCCGGTTCGTCGAGCCAGAGGCCGGTGCGCACGTCGTCGGCGAGCGGTACGCGCTCCAGGAACAGCCGTTCCGCGGTCTTCGACGGCAGGTCGGCCAGCGTGAGGCAGCTCAACGCGCACGCCACCGTGCTGATCCAGCGCACGCGCGCCCGCACCGTCTCGGCCCCTCGAGCCCGGGCCAGGGCCACGCGGTGGTGACCGTCTTCGACGAAGTAGAGCTCGCCCAGCCGCACGAGGCGCACCGGCGGCAGGTCGGCCGCGGTGGCGGCCAGTGCCTCCCACCGTCCGCGCAGGGCTCGGTTGAGCGGCCGGAACTGCCGATCGAAGTCGCCGACGCGCGCGACGGTCCCCACCACGCCCGTCACGGGCACGTCGCGTACCCCTTCGTCGACCTCGGCCTGCTTGCCGAGCGCCGCCAGCGTCTCGTCGAGGGGCAGCAACGCCAGTGCGTCGGGCCGCCGCGCGTCGGCGATCGCCTTCAGCTGCGCGGCGTACCCGCGCCACCAGGCCGAACCGAACGAATCGCCCATGTAACGCACAACACAGGTCGGGTTCGCGTCATTCCAGTTCGGCGGCGCTCGGGTAGGACGGCTGGGCGCCGGGGCGGGTGACGGAGAGGGCGGCGACCCGGGTGGCGCGCGTGGCGGCGGCCACGAGGTCGGCGCCGGCGGCCAGTGCCGTGGCCAAGGCGCCCGCGAAGGCGTCGCCGGCGCCGGTGGTGTCGACCGCGGTGACCTGGGGCGACGGGACGTCCGTCGAGCCGTCCGGGGTGATGACCAGCGCGCCCTTCGCGCCGAGCGTCACGACGGCCGCCCGCGGGCCGAGGTCCAGGAGCTTGCGCGGGTCCGCGGCGGAGCCGAGGAGGTAGGCGGCTTCGTGCTCGTTGACCAGGAGGACGTCCAGTGCGCCCAGGGTTTCCGCAGACAGCTTCGCGGCGGGCGAGAGGTTGAGCACGACCCGGATGCCCCTCGCGGCGGCCTTGCGGACGGCGTGCTCGACCGTCGGCAGCGGTACCTCCAGCGACAGGACCACGACTTGAACCCCGTCGAGGACGTCGTCGGTGATGTCGGCCGGGGTCAGCGCGGAGTTGGCGCCGGGGGAGACGAGGATCGAGTTCTCGCCGTCGGGGGTCACGGTGATGTAGGCGATGCCGGTGGGCCGCTCGACGGTCCGCAGGTGGTCCGTCGCGACGCCCGCGCCGGAGAGGGACTGGCGCAGCAGCCGGCCGTACGGGTCGTCGCCCACGGCGCCCAGCAGCGCGACGTCCGCGCCCAGCCGGCCGGCCGCGACGGCCGTGTTCGCGCCCTTCCCGCCCGGCGACAGCACCGTGTCGCCGCCCAGGACGGTCTCGCCACCGGAGGGACGGCGGTCGACGGGGACGACGAGGTCGGCGTTGGCGGATCCGACCACCAGCACGGCTGCGCACATGGCCGTCACTGTGCCACGACGCGCAGGTCAGCCCACCAGCGAGCGGGAAAGTGAAGGTTTTTGTAACTTATCCGGCGCCCAGTGCGACAATCAGGCGAGTAGCGGCTGCCCGTCACTCGATCGGGGGATCCATGTCCCCCACGCGTCACTTCTGACACGGGTTCCGCTCTTGTGGAGCGTCACTGTCCTAGAGCCAGTGGCGTTGCCCCGACCGGAAGCGCACCGGAGAGGGCATCGGGTCGCCGGCGCCGATCACGTAGCCCCCCGAGTGATCGGCGTCGGCGGCGCCCCGGGGTTTCCCTACCGCGTTCGGCGGATGGCCGGGTGTTTACGCTGCTCACCCGCTCGTAGCGTCCGCGTCATGACGGTTCTGGACTGGAAGCGCACCCTCTACGCCCTCCTCGCGCTGCCCTTCGGCCTCGCCGGCGCGCACGAGTGGCTCGCGGCGCGGCTGCTGGGCCGGGCGCCGCGCGAGGGGACCCCTCGGTACCTGGCGGCAGCGGGTGTGAGCGTGGTGGCGCTCCCGCTCTCGCTGCTCGTGGCGTTCCTCGGGTGGCGGATCGCCACGTACGGCCTGTTCTGGGACCCCGCGACGGCCGGTGAATCGTGGGGCGGACCGTCGCTCGCGGGGGCCTGGCTCGTGCACTTCTTCTGCGCGCTGGGCCTGACCGTGGTGGCGATGTGGGTGCTGCGTCCGCTCACCGACCTGCAGTCCCGGCTGTTCTCCGGCCGCGTTGGTGCGGGAACGAGCGCGCCGACCACCTAGAATGTCCGGATGAGCAGCCCCACGCGAAGGGGCCGCGCGCGAGCGGCTACCGAGCAGGACATCCGCCGGACCGCCCGGAAACTGCTGGTCGAACAGGGTCCGGACGCCGTGACGCTCCGGGCGATCGCCCGGGAGCTGGGGATCACCGCGCCGGCCCTGTACCGCTACTACGAATCCCGCGACGACCTCGTCGAGAACCTGCGCCTGGACGTCTGCGCCGACCTGGCGGCCGAGCTCGCCGAAGACATCGCCGTGCTCTCGGACGACGGCATGCTGCAGCTCTTCGCGATCTGCAAGGGCTTCCGCCGCTGGGCGCTGACGCACACCAAGGAGTTCACGCTGGTCTTCGCCTCGCCGACCGGCGGCGTCGGCACCACGGCCGGCAGCGCGCTGCACCGCCTCGACGAACCGTTCGGCCGCATCTTCCTCGCCGCCGCCGGCCAGGTGCTCGCCACGCACGACCTCGTGATGCCGCCCAACGACGTCGTCCCGCCCGAGCTGCGCGACGACCTCACCGCGTTCCAGAGCGAACTGCTGACGGTGCTGGCCGAATCAGGCCGCGCCATCGCCCCGGAAAAGCTGGACCTGGGGCTGACGTACCTGATGATCCAGTTCTGGGCCCGCCTGTACGGCCACGTGACCCTCGAGGTGTTCGGCAACTACCCGATCCCGGTGTCGAAACCGGACGTGCTCTTCGAGGCCATCCTGACCGACCTGGCCCGCGACGTCGGCCTGTACTCCGGTTAGGCCGCGTGCCCGCCGTCGACGGACAAGGTCGCGGCGGTGACGTACGAACCCGCCGGGTCGGCCAGGTACGCGACGGCCTCGGCCACTTCACCGGGCTGCCCGTAGCGCCCGACCGCCGTGAGTGACTTCTGGTCCGCCGCGTACGGCCCGTCGGCCGGGTTCATGTCCGTGTCGGTCGGCCCGGGGTGCACGAGGTTGACGGTCACGCCGCGCGGCGCGAGCTCCCGCGCGAGCGCCTTGGTGAGCCCGACCATCGCGGACTTGGTCATGGCGTAGAGCACCATCCCGGGTCCCGGCACGCGGTCGGTGACGCAGCTGCCGATGGTGATCACCCGTCCGCCGTCGCCGAGGTGCGCGGCCGCGGCCTGCGTCGCGAGGAAGACGCCCCGCACGTTCACCGCGAGCAGCCGGTCGAGGTCCGCCAGCCCGGTTTCCGCCACGGGCGCCACGAACCCGACGCCCGCGTTGTTGACCAGCACGTCCAGCCGGCCGAACTCCGCGACCGTCGTCTCCACGGCCGCCCGTGCGGCTTCGGCGTCCGCGCTGTCTGCCGCGATCGCCAGGGCCCGTCGCCCGGTCGCCTTGATCTTCTCCACCACCTCGGTCGCGAGCGCGGTGGTGGCGACGTAGGTGATCGCCACGTCGGCGCCTTCCTCCGCCAGCCGCAGCGCCGTCGCCGCCCCGATCCCGCGGCTGCCGCCGGTCACCAGCGCCACCTTGCCGTCGAGCTTCATCCCCAGATCTCCTTCGTGGGAGCCGTGTTTCGGACTGGCTCCATCGAATCGGCCCGGGTGCGGTGGTGCTGGCGCGTTTCGGCCGTGGCACTCGATGGTTCTGTTCCGCGTTCATCCGGACACGGGTTGTGACAAACTCTCCCGGGGATCTTGAACGGGGAGGGCCGGGGTGCTGCACGTCCAGGGGCTGGTGAAGGTCTACGACGGCCGCCGGGTGGTGGAGAACGTGTCGTTCGCGCTGCAGCCCGGCACGGTGACCGCGTTCCTGGGGCCGAACGGCGCCGGGAAGTCGACCACGCTGCGCATGATGTGCGGCCTCACGCGGCCGACCGCGGGCACGGCGACGATCGCCGGGCGGCGGTTCGCGGAGTGGCCGAACCCGGGGCACGTGGCGGGGGTGCTGCTGGACGCGTCGGCGGTCCACCCGGGACGCACCGGGCGCCACCACCTCGTGAACGGCGCCAAGCTCCTGCGGCTGCCCGCTTCGCGCGCCGACCAGGTGCTGGCGCAGGTCGGGCTGAGCGACGCCGCGAACCGGCGCATCGGCAAGTACAGCCTCGGTATGCGCCAACGGCTCGGGCTCGCCCACGCGCTGCTGGCCGACCCGCCCGTGCTCATCCTCGACGAGCCCATCAACGGCCTCGACCCCGAAGGCATCCGCTCCACGCGCCAGCTCCTGCGCGCCTACGCCCAGCGCGGCGGCACGGTGCTGCTCTCCAGCCACGTGCTGTCCGAAGTGGACCAGACGGCCGACCGCATCGTGATGATCGGCCGCGGCCGCGTTGTCGCCGACGGTCCGCTCTCGAGCTTCGCCGGCCCGGCGCGCACAGTGGTGCGGACCACCGATGTGCCCAAACTCGGCACCGCCTTGCAGCGCGCGGGTCTCGACGTCCACCAGACCGGCCCGGACGCGCTCTCGGTCGCCGCGCCCACGGACCGCGTGTCGGAGATCGCCTTCGCCGCGCAGGTGCGCGTGCTCGGGCTGGCCGAAGAACAGCAGAACCTGGAAGAGCTCTTCTTCCGCCTCACGGGAGGTCCTCGGTGATCCCGACGCAGACGCCGCTGCAGCAACAACCCGCGTGGGCGGCCGGCGCGTCGAAGCGCGCGTCGTTCGGCACGGTGGTCGGTGTCGAGCTGCGGAAGTTCACCGCCACTCCGGCCGACAAGATCCTGCTGATCGCCGCCCCGATCGCACTGGTGCTGCTCTCGCTCATGCTGATGGTCGACCCGTTCAACCCGGTGACCATGCGCAAGCAGCTCGGGACCGTGGTGATGACGGTGCGCCTCGCGGCGATCCTCGTGAACGTCGCGCTGGTCAAGCTGATCGCGAGCGAGTGGCACTACCGCAGCGCCCAGCCGACCCTGCTCGCTCAGCCCTCCCGGCTGCGGTACGTGCTGGCCCAGGGCACGATCGCCGTCTTCGCCTGGGTGCTGATCGTCGGGCTGCACATCCTCATGACCTACACGTACTTCGCCGGTGTGCTCGACGACCACGACGCCGCGAACCTGCTGACCATCCGGCTCGGCACCACGATCGGCGTGTGCCTGATCGGCTCGTTCCTGATGACGTTGCTGGCGGTGTCGATCGCCTGGTTGATCCCGAACACCGCAGGCGCCATCGCCACCTACTGCCTGATCTCGATCCTCTTCGTGATCGTGCAGGCCAACCAGGACTTCGCGGGCTGGGTCGATCCGATCGAACCGGCGCGGCAGCTCGCTGGCTTGTCCGCGCACGGACCGATCGCGCTGGCGACGGCGCTGGTTCTCTGGCTCGGCGTGACCGCGCTCGGCATTTCCCGCGCCGCGCGGCGGGAAGCCGCCTAGCAGCTTCAGACCTAACGCCCCAGCGACCCGCCGCCCGGGTCGACTGCGGTGAGGTAGTCGCCCGCGAGTTTCCGCACGGTGGGGCAGTACTTGTCGGCCATCGCGCGGTGGCCGGCGACGGAGTCGTCCGAGCTGTGGCGGTACTGGTAGCCGAGGTCCAGGGTGAACGGCAGCGGAGAGCCGGTGTTCACCGTGATCTGGCAGCCGTTGGAGCTGACGGTGGTGACCGCGTAGTAGCGGTCCAGCAGGACCTCGCGGCGCAGGTGATCGGTGATGCCGGACTCGCCCAGCCACGCCTCGACCCAGGGGTTTTCGTGGCCCTCTTCCTGCTTCGGCTGCTGCAGCACGAGGAAGCCGTTGTCGGCGATCGGCACGATGCAGCTGCGCGTGGAGGTGTCGGTGACCGGCTGCTGGATCGCGGCGAAGTCCTTCACCAGGTCGGGGTGGCGCACGAACTGGTCGCACGTGCCCGCGAAGAGCGCGGGCCGAGTGGTCACCGTCGGCAGCTTGTCGTAGGCGACCGAGTCGGCCGGGAGCGCCGGGGCCGGCTTGCCCGGGGCCGGAGCCGGGGCGACGGTGCAGCCGGTCAGCGTGAGGGCAGCGGCCAGCGCCGGCAGGACGGTGAGCGATCGATTACGCACGGCGAGCACGTTACCGGCCCGGGCCCGCGGCCCGGGCCGGAACGCACCGATTCACAGGACGATGTTGACCAACCGGCCCGGGACCACGATGACCTTGCGCGGCGTCTTGTCGCCCACCAGCGCGGCGACCTTCTCCTCCGCCAGCGCCGCCGCCTGCACGGCGTCGGAAGACGCGTCGGCCGGGACGGTGACGCGGGCGCGGACCTTGCCGTTGACCTGGATCGGGTACTCGACCGAGTCGTCGACCAGGTACTTCTCGTCGACGACGGGGAACGGGCCGTGGACCAGGGAGTCGGCGTGGCCCATGCGGTGCCACAGCTCCTCGGCGACGTGCGGGGCCAGCGGGGCCAGCAGCAGCACCAGCGGTTCCGCCACCTCGCGTGGCGTGCCGGCGCCCGAGCCGTACACCTTGGTCAGGTGGTTGTTCAGCTCGATCAGCTTCGCGCCCGCCGTGTTGAACCGCATCTCCGCGTAGTCCTCGCGGACGCCGGCGATGGTGCGGTGCAGCAGCTTGCGGTCGGCTTCCGTCGGGTCGTCGGCGGACACGCGCAGCTCGCCGGTCTGCTCGTCGATCAGCAGGCGCCACAGGCGCTGCAGGAACCGGTGTGCGCCGACGACGTCCTTGGTCGCCCAGGGCCGCGACATGTCCAGCGGGCCCATGGACATCTCGTACACGCGGAAGGTGTCGGCGCCGTAGGTGTCCGACATCTCGTCGGGCGTCACGGCGTTCTTCAGGCTCTTGCCCATCTTCCCGTACTCCTGGGTGACCTCCTCGTCACCCAGGAAGAACTTGCCGTCGCGTTCCACGACCTCGTCGGCGGGCACGTAGATGCCGCGCTTGTCGGTGTAGGCGTAGGCCTCGATGTAGCCCTGGTTGAACAGGCGGCGGTACGGCTCCTTCGACGACACGTGGCCCAGGTCGTACAGGACCTTGTGCCAGAAGCGCGAGTACAGCAGGTGCAGCACCGCGTGCTCGACACCGCCGACGTACAGGTCCACCCCGCCCGGGTCGTCGACGCCGTGCTCGGCCGGGCGCGGGCCCATCCAGTAGGCCTCGTTCTCCGGCGCGCAGAACACGTCGGGGCTGTCCGGGTCGACGTAGCGCAGCTGGTACCAGCACGAACCCGCCCACTGCGGCATCACGTTGGTGTCGCGGCGGTACTGCTTCGGCCCGTCGCCCAGGTCCAGCGTGACCTCGACCCAGTCGGTCGCGCGCGACAGCGGCGGCGACGGCTCGGAGTCGGCGTCCTCGGGGTCGAAGGTCTTCGGCGAGTAGTCGTCGACCTCCGGCAGCACCACGGGCAGCTGGTCCTCGGGCAGCGCGATCGGCAGGTTGTTCTCGTCGTAGACGATCGGGAACGGCTCACCCCAGTAGCGCTGGCGGGCGAACAGCCAGTCGCGCAGCTTGTACTGCACGGTGCCCTCGCCGGAGCCGCGCTCCTCCAGCCACGCGATGATCGTCTTCTTCGCGTCGGCGACGCCCATGCCATCCAGCGACACGGTGTCGTTGGCCGAGTTGATCGCCGGGCCCTCGCCGGTGAACGCCTCGCCGTCGAAGCCCTCGCCCGGGTCGACGGTGCGGATGATCTCCAGCTCGAACTTCGTGGCGAAGTCCCAGTCGCGCTGGTCCTGCGCGGGCACCGCCATGATCGCGCCGGTGCCGTAGCCCATCAGCACGTAGTCGCCGATGAAGACCGGGATCTCCTTGCCGTTCACCGGGTTCACGGCGTACGACCCGGTGAAGACGCCCGTCTTGTCCTTGTTCTCCTGACGGTCCAGATCGGACTTGCGTGCGGTCGCGGCCCGGTACTCCGCGATGGCGTCGGCCGGGGTCTTCGCGCCGCCGGTCCACGTCTCGGGGTGCTCGCCCGGCCACTCGGCGGCGGTCAGCTCGTCGACCAGCGGGTGCTCGGGCGCCAGCACCATGTAGGTGGCGCCGAACAGCGTGTCGGGCCGGGTCGTGAAGACCTCGATCTTCGCGTCCCCGGAAGCACCGGCGGCGAACGCCACGCGCGCGCCCTGCGAGCGGCCGACCCAGTTGCGCTGCATGGACTTGACCTTCTCGGGCCAGTCCAGCAGGTCCAGGTCGTCGACCAGGCGATCGGCGTACGCGGTGATCCGCATCATCCACTGGCGCAGGTTCTTGCGGAACACGGGGAAGTTGCCGCGGTCGCTGCGCCCGTCGGCGGTCACCTCTTCGTTGGCGACGACCGTGCCCAGGCCCGGCGCCCAGTTCACCGGCGCTTCGGAGATGTAGACCAGGCGGTGCTCGTCGATGACCTTGCGGCGCTCGACGTCGCTCAGCTCGCTCCACGCCCGGCCGTCGGGCGTCGGGCGGTCACCGGCGGCGAACGCCTTCTCCAGCTCCTCGATCGGGCGCGCCTTGCCGGCCTGCTCGTCGTAGTAGGAGTTGAAGATCTGCAGGAAGATCCACTGGGTCCACTTGTAGTAGTCCGGGTCGATCGTCTCGATCGAGCGCCGCTCGTCGTGGCCCAGGCCGAGCCGCTTCAGCTGGCTGCGCATGGTGGCGATGTTCGCCTCGGTGGTGGTGCGCGGGTGCGTGCCCGTCTGCACCGCGTACTGCTCCGCCGGCAGGCCGAAGGCGTCGTAGCCCAGCGTGTGCAGCACGTTGCGCCCGATCATGCGGTGGTAGCGGGCGTAGACGTCGGTGCCGATGTAGCCCAGCGGGTGGCCGACGTGCAGGCCCGAACCCGACGGGTACGGGAACATGTCCTGCACGAACAGCTTGTCGGACGGCACCGGCGCGCCTTCGACGGCGAGCTCGCCGGTCGGGTTCGGTGCGTGGTACGTGCCGTGGTCGGACCAGTGGTCCTGCCAGCGCCGCTCGATCTGCCCCGCCAGCTCCGCGGTGTAGCGGTGCGGCGGGGTGTTGTCGGCGTCGGGCGCGCCTTCACCCGGGGGCGAGGTGGACACCGTGGGCTCAGTCATCGCCGTCTTTCCTCCGTGTCGGACCGCTCCAGAAACAACTCGACCCCTCAAGCCCGAAGGCATGAGGGGTCGCCGCGCCGGCCGGGCCCATGTCTGGCCGGGTCAGCGCGGCAGGCCGAGGAGCAGCCGAGCCGTGTTCATGGAACCCATTTTAACGTGGGGGTCAAAGCCGTTCCGACGGGACCGCCAAAGCGATGACCTGCGTCACCTGGCTCGCGGAGAAGTTGTTGTCGCTCACGAACACCAGGCTGCGCTCACCTCCGGGCAGCGCCGGGCCCCAGGTCATGCCCTCGACGTTGTCCACAGCAGGCAGGCCGAAGTCCGACAGGTCCGCGATGAGCTTCTTCGTCACGGGCTTGATCCCCTTGGCGCTGCCCAGCGAGTTCACGTTCAGCACGTTGGTCGCCCCGGACGTGTCGATCTCGTACACCCGCACCTTGTTGCCCACCCCCGTGACGAACGAACGCTCCATCATCAGGAACTTCGTCGGGTCGAGCTGGCTCACGGCGAGCATCGAGGACACGCCGGTGTCGGCGAACGCGTCGGCGGGCACCGGGGTCGCGAACAGCTTCTCCTGCGGGTACGCGTACTGCGCCAGCACCTGGCCGGTGCGCGCCTGCAGCGTGATCCGCGACAGCGCGCCCGACGTCGGGGTCGGCGGCGGGCCGTCCTGCAGCAGCGGCGCCTCGACCTCGCTGGCCAGTAGCGAGCCGAAGCCGGTGAAGCTCAGGCCTTCGAGCACGTAGTTGCGCCGCGGGCCGGCGTCCGCGGTCATCTTCTCGTCGGCGGGCAGCGGCAGATCGCGCACGTAGTGCCCGTCGCGGGTCGCCTCGCGGATCGACGGCTGGATCACCGAACCGGCGAGCCGGTCGCCTTCTTGCGACCAGACGTAGTCCCCGGTCCACGGGTCCACGCGCAGCTCTTCGGGGTCGATCGTCTGCTCGTTCTGCGGCGCCGACGGGTCGTTCTGCGCGAGCGGCGGGTACGGCGTGCCGTCGGGGCGCAGCAGCGGTTTCGTGCCGGTGAAGGTCACAGGCCCGAGGTGGTGGGCGTCGAGGCTGAACTTCGCCGTGTAGAAGCGCGCGGGGTTGATCGCGGACCGGTCGTCGCAGATGAACGCGTAGCCGCCGGTGCGCGGGTCGAAGTCGATGGAGGACAGACCGCCGACGGTCGTGCCCTGGAACTGCAGGGCGTTGGGCACGATCTGCTCGCCGATGAGGCGGATCGGCCGGTCGTGGCTGCCGGCGGCGCTCGCGGCGGGTGCGGCGAGGAGCGTGAGCGGCAGGGCCCCGATCAGGGCAGCGGTGAGAGCACGGCGTCGCTTGGACGAAGACATGGCGTGAAGCACAACGGATGAGGGTATCCGCCACGTGGCCGGGAGATCACGCTTATCCTCGTGGGGTGTTCGCTATCGCGCTCGTTCCGATCGTGCTGGGTCTCGTCGTCGGCTGGGGTGGTTTCCTCGGTTTCCGCGAACGGCTGACCCGGGCCGGCGGTGCCGGTGTCCGCACCGAAGCGTCGCTGCGCAGCGAAGAAGCCTTCAAACTCGCGAACCGCGTCGCGAGCGTGCCGACGCTCGCCGGCGGCGCGGTGGGCCTGGTCGCCGGGCTCGCGGGCCTCGCGACGGGCACCGCGGCGGGGCTGATCGCCGCCGCGTTCGTCGGCGTGCTGGGGATGTTCGCGCTGGTCGTCGGCGGTGGCGTGCTCGGTGCCCGCGCGGCGCTGACCGTGCCCGCGCCGGCTCCGGCCGCTCCCGCGGGCTGCGCCGGGTGCGCGTGCGGCGCCGGCGGCTGCGGCGTGTTGCAGAAGGCCGACGAGGCCTAGTTCCGCTGCAGGTCGCCCGGGTGGGTGGCCAGCAAGGCGAGCGGCACGCCCTGGCGGCGCAGCACCTGACCCCACAGGTCACGGCTGGGCGAGGCCAGGATGTCGCTCGGCAGCGCGGGCACGATCACCCAGTCCTCGCGCTCGATCTCGCCCGCGAGCTGACCCGAGTCCCACCCCGCGTACCCGGCGAAGACGCGCACGCCCCGCACCTTCGGCACCAGCACGTCGGGATCGGTGTCGAGGTCGACGAGCGCCACCGGGCCGCGCACGGCAATGACACCCGGCACGCTCGCCGCGGTCTCGCCGGTGCGCAGCGCGGCCAGGCACAGCGCCGTCTTCTTCTCCACGGGACCGCCGACGAAGACCGACTGCGGCTCGGCGACGTGCCCGCCCCAGTTGGGCAGCACGTCGTTCACGGGGACGTCGCTCGGGCGGTTGAGGACCACGCCCAGCGTGCCCTCGTCGCGGTGATCGATCACGAACACCACGGTCCGCTTGAAGTTCGGGTCGAACATCGTGGGGGCGGCGACCAGGAGCGTTCCCGGTTCAACCTCGGCGTCCGCTGGCACGCTGACAATGATCCCACTTCCCGTCGCGAGAATTTCCGGTGGCACGGGAACACCAACCACACGTGCCCCGTTGGGAACAGTGGGCCGGCGCACTCCGTGTCCCCCGGGCTCACTGAAGAACAGCCTTTGTGGAATACCGTTCGGCTGGAGCCACACTGCGCCAAGCCGCCGAGAGGCGACCAAGTGCGCCGGCCCCCTTCACTTCCCCCCGTGCCAGGTGCGCGGGCGCAGCGGCAGACCCGAGGTGCCCGCCTCGGGGGTCCGCACCGCGAGGACCTGGTTGACCCCGATGTCGTTGCGTTCGAACGCGAGCGCGGACGCGGCCATGTACAGCCGCCAGACGCGGGCGCGGCCGGGTCCGGTGAGCGAGACCGCGCGGTCCCACTGCGCTTCCAGGTTGGCGACCCACCGGCGCAGGGTGAGGGCGTAGTGCTCCCGCAGCGCCTCCACGTCCCGCACCTCGAACCCGGCGCGTTCCAATTGCGTCACGGTCGTGCCGATCGGCGCGAGTTCGCCGTCCGGGAAGACGTAGGCGTCGATGAACCCGTTGAGCTGGTACGAGGATTCGTCCTGCAGTGGCCGCCGGCCGATCTGGTGGTTGAGCAACCGGCCGCCGGGTCGCAGCAGGGCGTAGAGGTCGCGGGCGTACTCCAGGTAGTTCTCGGCGCCGACGTGTTCGGCCATGCCGATGGAGGAGATCGCGTCGTAGGGACCGTCGGCGACGTCCCGGTAGTCCTGCACGCGGATCTCGACGCGGTCGGTCAGCCCCTCGGCCGCGACGCGCTCGCGGGCGTACGCGGCCTGCTCCTCGGAAATCGTCACGCCGACGACGTGCACCCCGTGCTCGCGGGCCGCGTGCAGCGCCATCGAACCCCAGCCGCACCCGACGTCGAGCAGGCGCTGGCCCTCGTGCAAGCCGAGCTTCGCGCAGACGAGTTCGAGCTTGTCGCGCTGGGCTGACTCGAGGGTGCCGCCGTCCTGCCAGTAGGCGCACGAGTACACCATCGACGGGCCGAGCACGAGCTCGTAGAAGTCGTTGCCGACGTCGTAGTGGTGACTGATGGCCTGCTTGTCACTGCGGCGGGTGTGCAGGTGGCGGCTTCGGCGCACCTCCTCCAGGGGCGGCGCGGGCGGCAGCGGCGGCCAGGTGAGGCGGACCAGCTCGCGGATCGCGCCGCGCACCTTCGGATCGCGGAGCGCGCTCACCACGCTCCCCGCGTCGTCACCGCGGTCCCCGATCAGCTCGGCCACCGCCTCGAGGGCGACGTAGAGGTCACCCTCCAGCTCCAGGTCGCCTGACACCCAGGCCCGGGCCAGGCCCACTTCGCCGGGCTTGAACAGCACTCGACGCAAGGCGCGGCGGTTGCGCAGGACTAGCGCGGGCGCATCCGGTGGACCGGCCTGGGAACCGTCCCAGGCCTTGATCCGCACCGGACACGGCGCTCCCAGCAACCGTTCGGCAACACTGACCAGCCGCGACGCGGCGTCAACCATGTCCACACCCTTTCCGAAGCGAGGAGTCCGGATGTCCCCTCCACCACGTCAACACCTGCGGTGCCCCACCGCAGTCCCCCATCGGCATTAAAAACCTCGGTGAACGTTCAGAAGCACCCCCGGCGCAATGCGCTCGTAAGGACCTTCTGGGGGGGTTCGCCCGGTGGCTAGGCTTTTCCCGTGACGATCAGCGCGACGACGGAGCGGATGGGACCGAAGCTCCTGGTCCGCGATCGCGAGTTCCGGCGGTTGCTCTACACCCGGTTCGCCGCGCAGTGGGGCGACGGGGTCTACCGGGCGGGCCTCGCGGGTGCCGTGCTGTTCAACCCCGAACGCGCCGCCGATCCGATGGCCATCGCCGAGGGCTTCGCCGCGCTGTTGCTGCCCTACTCCCTCGTGGGACCGTTCGCGGGCGCTCTGCTGGACCGGTGGGACCGCCGGCGCGTGCTCGTGTTCGCGAACCTCCTGCGCGTGTTCGCCATCCTCGCGTCGGCCGTCGCCGTCGGCGCGGGCGTGGGCGGACCGGGGCTGTTTTCCCTAGCGCTGCTGGCCGAAGGCCTGTCGCGCTTCATCGGCTCGGGGCTGTCGGCCTCGCTGCCGCACGTGGTGCCGGCCGCGAGCGTCGTGTCCGCCAACGCCTTCGTGACCACGCTCGGCTCGGCCATGGCCGTGGTCGGCGGCGGGTGCGCGATCCTGCTGCGCGCCGTGTTCGGTGCCGGCAACCTCGGCTCGGCGGAGACGACGGCGTTCGCCGCGCTCGGGGCGGTGGTCTCGGCGCTCATCGCGCACCGGTTCACGCGCGGAATCCTCGGCCCGACGGTGGTGGACGAACCGCCGAACCCGTTCCTCGCCGTCGCCCACGGGCTCGCCGACGGCGCCCGTCACGCCTGGCGCGCACCGAGCGTGACGGCCGGTTTCATCGCGCTGTTCGCCCACCGCGCGGCCTACGGCATCTCGTTGCTGGTCACCGTGCTGCTGATGCGCAACTACTTCACCGACGACGGCGTCTTCCGCGCCGGTCTGCCCGGGCTCGGGCAGATGGCCGGGCTCGCCGGTGCCGGCATCCTCGTGGCGGGGCTGCTCACCCCGCGGCTGATCCGCGGGTTCGGCCGGCTGCGCGCGATCGTCGGCGCGCTGGCCGTGGCCGCCGTCGCGCAGTCGGCGCTCGGCCTGCCGGTGGTGCTGCCGCTCGCGCTGGTGGCGTCGTTCCTGATCACGGGCGCGGGGCAGGTGCTCAAGCTGAGTGTGGACTCGTCGATCCAGCTCGACGTCGCCGACGAGGCCCGCGGCCGCGTGTTCGCGCTGTACGACACGCTGTTCAACGTCACGCAGGTCGCCGCCGTCGCGATCGGCGCGGTGTTCGTGCCCGACACCGGGTACTCGCCGGGGCTGATGATCGCGGCCACGGCCTGCTACGTCCTCGGCGGCGCCGGCTACCTCGTGGCGCGCCGCCGCGCCACGCCGAACTGATTCGCTGCCGCAAACCGTTGCATCGAACGGGGACTGTGATCAAGATATTGGCATTAGGGTGATGCATGACCCGGCCGGGTGAACCCCGGTGAGTTCGCTAGACACGGGGGGCAACCGTGAGCATCGCAGGGGACGACCGCGCCCGTCTGGACGTCGCTCCTGCCGTCCTGACCTCGCCGGACGGCCTGGTCCGGGCGACGGTCGGCGCCAACGGCGCGCTCGGCCGGCTCGAATTCGCGCCCGACACGTTCGAGCGCACGACGCCCGCGCAGCTCGCGCACACCGTCCAGGCATTGGTGCAGCAGCTCGCCGAAGCTCCGGTCACGGACGGCCAGCCGCAGCAGATGCCGGCACCGCGGCCGACGCCCCGCCGCGTCCGCCCGCGGACCGTGCCGCCGCGCAGCGCCCTGCCGCAGAACCGCCGCCGCGGCTCCTGAGGCCGCGTCCGGATGTGCTGAATCCCGTGGAACCACTCTCCGAATCCGAGCAGCACGCACTGCTCGTCGAGATCGGCCGGCTGATCCGCGCCCACTCACCCGAGCCCAGCGCGCCCGCCGGGATCGGCTTCGCGCAGGTCGGCGGCCACACCGAGGTCCAGCCGCGCAACAGCGAGGCGAGCGAGGACGTCACCGGCAAGTTCGAGGCGCTGCGCGCCGGCATGTACCGGCAGGGCCGCGGCACGTGGCTGCAGGCCCGGTTCGTGCTCGCGCCCGACGGCACGTTCGACTTCGACTTCTACGTCGACGGCGACCCGCAGTGGAGCACCCCCGCCGAAGCGGACGCCTACCGCGACGAGCTCGAGACGTTCCCCCGCGACGACGAGCACATCCCCGACTGGTGGCGCCTGCGGGTCGGCCTGGCGCTCGGCGTCCGGTTCCGCCGCGCCCGCCCCGCCGAGGTGGGTGAGGAGCGCGAACCGCTGTCCGACGAGGAGCTGGCGCTCGTGCTGCAGTACCTCGAGCGCGAAGCGCTGGTCGGCGACGCGCACCGGACCGACGGCACGTGGCTGTGGCCCGAGACCGTGCCGCACCAGCTGCGCCGGCACGGTATCGCGCCCGAGCCCGAACTCGTCGCACACATCCGTGAGCTGGGCTTCCAGCCGCCCTACGTCGAACCCCTCGTGCGCCGCACCGCCGAAGCCGACCTGCTGGGACAGCCCCGGCCGCGGCCGGGCGCCGAGGACGGGCAGCGGACCGAAGGCGACGTCGCGGCCGAGCTCGAGACCAGCGCCGACCCCGAGCTGAGCGACGAACAGCTGCTCGTGGTCCTCGTGCAGCGGCTCGGCTCGTTCGGTGTCTGGCCGCAGGCGTACCGGATCGGCGCCGCCGAAGCCGGCAAGTGGTGCCTGACCCGCGGCGAAGCCGGCTGGACGGTCACGTCGGCCACCGGTGCCGAGCAGACCTTCGCGCACCTCCCGGACGCGGCGCAGCAGCTCCTCGGCGCCCTGCTGCTGCACCCGGCCCGGCTGACCGGCGGGCGCGAGACCCCGCTGGAGACCGCGAAAGAGGTGGACGACTGGCCCATCCAGCCCGCCGCAGGTGACCCACCCCTCACGCTGCTGCGCAACAAGAGACTGACGCGACTGCCCGAAGGTACGGTCGTGCTGCGCTTCGGGGAGGAACCGGGCAACCTCGTCCACCACGGCGAGGTACGGTTCGCCACGACGTCACTGCCACTCGAACGGGAACGGGTGGCGCACACCTACCGGCTGAGGCGGTCACTCCACGTGGTCACCGGCGTCACGGTGCCCTGGGCCAACCTGCCGGGCGGCGCGGTGGCGTACGTGCTGCCCAAGCCGATCGCGGAGCACGAGTCCGACGGAAGCCTGGAGAGGATCGAGTAGGTGGAAGCGGCGGAAGCGATGGAGAAGGTCGGGCACTGGCTGCGCGCCGTGCACGGCCCCGACGTCTCCGGCCCCGGCGGGCTGCGGGTCGACCAGGAGCGGGTGCTGCGCGTCCCCGAAGGCTGGTCGATCCCGTACAACACCGTCGCGTTCCTCGACGACGGCCGGCCGGACAAGGAGCTCTTCCCCACGCCGTCGGTGGTCGTGCGCGAGCCGGACGGCGAGCTGCGCCAGGCACCCCCGAGCCCAGGAGGCCTGAGCATCCCCGTGGCGTTCCCCGGCCAGGAGAGCTGGCGCGAAGTCGTTGACCCGGAGTACGTGAAGGCCGGTTTCGGCGAGCTGGGGGTGCCGCTGCACGCCGTGGCCGGCTGGGTGAAGGTCGACAACGACGGCCAGCAGACCGGCGACGAGCGCGAGAACCCCGAGTACAAGGCCGGCCCGATCCGCCGCGGTTACCCGAAGCCGCAGAACACGCTCGAGACGCTGCTCGCGTTCGCCAGCGTCGGGTGGCTCTCGCGCGAGCAGCTGCTGATCGGCCTGCTGCGCTGCGACGTGTACGTGCCGCTCGACCTCAAAACCGGGGCCACCGACCGCTTCTACTTCAGCGAAGAGCGCAACGAACTGCGCGTCTTCAGCGACACCCGCCACTTCCCGCCGCGCGAGCACGCCTGGTGGCGCGTGGACCTGGCGACGCTCGCCGAGTTCGAGCACCCGCCGAACCTCGTGATCAACGGCGGTCCCGCGACGTTCGAAGACGTCACCGGTGAGGAGCTCACGGCCATCGCGGGCCGGTTCCCGCGCCACGAACCGCGCATCGACCGGCACGGGCGCTGCCCCGAAGCCGAGAAAGACCTGGAGCGGCTCACGGCCGACACCGCCACGAGGATGGGGCTCGAGGAACCCGTCGAGCCACCGCTGGTCGCCGCCGAGAAGGCCCGGCGCCACGGCTTCGAGCTGACCGCCGAGGAGTGCCAGCGGACCGTGCTGGGCCAGTCGTGGCTCAAGCGCCTGGCGATGACGGAGCCGCCGCGCAGCAAGCCCAACGACTGGCGCGCCAACGGGCTCGTCCCCGGCTGGGACAACCAGGGCCACGTGGTCCCGCGGCTCGACACGTTCGGCAAGTTCCCCGACCACGACCTCGAGAACTTCCGCTACGGCTGGCAGCGCGTCATCGGCGCGTACGTCGGCTTCGCGCTCGGTGAGGCGCTGGGCCTGGCCGTGGACCGGATGCGGCTGGACGAGGTCGTCACCCAGTTCGGACCCGAGGGCGTGACCGACCTGCCCACGGCGTTCGACCAGCCGGGCCGCATCGGCTCGCTGACGCAGCGGCTGCTCTTCTACACCGAGGCCGTGATCCGCAGCCCGCACCGCGAGCAGCCGGAGTCGCGCGACGTGGAACAGCAGTTCCCCGCCGTGGTGCGCGGCGCGCTGATGCGCTGGCTGCACACGCAGGGCGCGCCGTACGACGAGGCCGACGGCTGGCTCGTGAAGGTCCCGGACCTGCACGTCCGCCGCACGGCCGACGACGCCGAGCTCAACGCCTACCACGCTCTCGTGACCGGAAACCCGCAGGCCGTGGCACTGACCGGCCCGACCGCGCTCATCGGCGCGCTGCCCGCCGTGCTCACCGCGGCCGGCCCGGGCACGGGTTTCAGCGGCGGGGTGCGCCAGGCCGTGCGCGACCTGGTGAGCGTGACGCACCCGCACGAGGAAGACGTGTCCGCGGCGACCTACCTGGGGTGGCTGTTCGAGCCGGTGCTCACGAAGGACGCGTTCAGCTACCCCGTGTGGAACCTCTCGCGCGAGATCCTCACCGACCACAACACGACGTTCGGGACCGGTCCGGAGTGGATGGCGGTCAAGGCGATGGTCGCCGAGGCCGTGCCGTTCTTCGGCGAACACGGGTTGCCCGACCTGCGCATGCCCGAGCTGATCGGCGACGGCCAGAGCACGCTGTCGGTCATCGGCCGCGCCTTCGCCGCGCTGTCGGGCTTCGAGAACTACCCCGAGCAGGCGCTGCTGCGCGCGGTCAACCACTCGGGCCGCAGCGCGCTGACGGGAGCGATCACCGGCGCGTTGCTCGGCGCCCGCGTCGGCGTGCCGGGGCTGCCGCAGAAGTGGGTGGAGCAGCTGGAGCTGCGCCACCTCATCGAGCAGCTCGCCACGGACGCGTTGTGGCACTTCGACCGCCGCTCGGCGCTCAGCGTGCTCGGCGAGGAGTGGGTGCAGCGGTACCCGCGGCGCTGAAGCCGGTGCCGCACGAAGAAAATGGTGCCATGGAGGCACAGCGGCTGAGGGGCTGCCTGCTCGCCGGCGCGATCGGCGACGCGCTCGGGGCGAAGACGGAATTCGACACGATCGACCGGATCCGGGAGCTCACCGGGCCCGCGGGGATCACCGACTACCTGCCCGCGTACGGCGGCGAAGGCCGCTTCACCGACGACACGCAGATGACCCTCTTCACGCTCGAAGCGCTCATCCGCGCCCACGCGCAGCAGCGGCGCACCGGCAGCGCCGACGTCGTGCACTCCCTGCAGGTCGCCTACCAGCGGTGGCTGCACACGCAGGGCGTGCCGTGGGTGCAGGCGCGCGGCCCGCACTCCGCGCTCGCTGCGCCCGACGGCGAACTCGTGACGCACCACGAGCTGTTCAGCCGCCGCGCGCCGGGGCTCACGTGTTTCGGCGAGCTGGAGGCGTACGGCCGCTCCGGTGTGCGCGGCAGCGTCACGCGGCCGGTGAACAACTCGAAGGGCTGCGGCGGCGTGATGCGCGTGGCGCCAGTGGCGCTGTGGTCGGCCGACCCGGCCGAGGTCTTAGCGCTCGCCGCGGAGTGCGCGGCCCTGACCCACGGTCACCCGAGCGGGTATTTGTCGGCGGGTGCGTTCGCGGTGATCGTGCAGCGGCTGCTGGCGGGTGAAGCGCTGCCGTCCGCCGTCGCGACCGCGCGCGCCGAGCTCGTGCGCCACCCCGGCCACGAGGAACAGGAAGCCGCGCTGGCGCAGGCGCTCGCGCTGGCCGGGCCGCCGACGCCGGAGCGGCTCGCGGAACTCGGCGAGGGCAACGTCGGCGAGACCGCGCTGTCGATGTCGGTGTACGTGGCCCTGACCACCGAAGATCCCGGCTCGGCCCTGCTCGCGGCCGTGAACCACAGCGGTGACAGCGACTCCACGGGCTCGGTGTGCGGCAACCTCGTCGGCGCGATGTACGGCGAAGCGGCGCTGCGCCAGAGCTGGCTCGACCGGCTCGAACTGCGCGACGTGATCACCGGACTGGCCGACGACGCGCTCGCCGAATTCGGTCCGGACTCACCGAGTGACGACCGTTGGTTCGCGCGTTATCCGGTCGACTAAGTTCTTTCCGGGTCCGCAGGGGGATTTGGGGAGGAACCTGACGTGCGTTACCGGGTAGAGGCGGGAGACCGCCCGGACGGCTTGTACGCGACGCTGGACGACCGCACCTTCGCGGCCGAACGGTCGACGACGGACGGCACGCTGCTGCTGTCGGTGCTGCCTGACGAGGAGGTGCCCGACGATTTCGACCGCGAGCACGAGGGCCGCCCGGCCCGGGTGGTGCTCGCGACCGAGGTCCCGGCCACCTTCACGCTCAGCACGTTCTGCGAGTTCGACGACGAGCTCTTCGAAGTCGCGCCCGGCGAGCAGAAGGAGCTGACGCTGCGCTGGACGCAGCACGACCGCGTGCGCGCGCAGCAGCTCGGCCTCACCGATTTCTCCACGACCGTCGAGGCCAAGCGCGTGACCGGGCTGTGGCAGGTCCGCCGCGACCAGGGCGAGCGGCGGCCGGACTTCGACGCCGACCACGGCGCGCTGCTGCGCGGGATCGGCCGCACGCTGCGCGCGGTGCCCGGCGGCTGGACGCGCGTCGCCGCGCAGTTCCGGCAGGTCGGGGACTACGCGGAGCTGGAAGTCCGCGCGGTCGGCGACGAGATCGGGCCCGTGTCCGTCGCGCTGCCCGCGCCGCCGAAGCTGAGCGCGCTGTTCGCGCAGCTGCGCGCGGCGATGTACGAGCCGGACACCGGCACGTGGTTCCAGGGCACGTTCACGCTCGACACCGAATCGCAGTTCGACTTCGACTTCGACGCCGAGCGAGAACCCACCTGGCGGGTGGCGCCGAACGACGGCGGGCGGCCGGCGCAGTCGTACGCCGTGGAGCTCGCGATCCACCCGCGCCCGCCGAAGCAGGTGCCCGACTGGCTCGCCGCGAAGGCCGGCCAGCCGCTCGACGTCGCGTTCCGCCACGCGCGCGTGGTCGACGCCCACAACGAGAACGAACGGCCCGTGGTCAACCGGCCGCCGGTGCCGCCGGACCAGGTGCGCGGGGTGCTCGACTACCTGTTCCGCGCGCCCGTCGTGCTGCACCGGCCGCAGCCGCAGCACGACATCTTCACGCCCGGTGCGCCGCCCGACGTGCCGCACGCCTTCCACACGGACGGCACCTGGATCTGGCCCGCCGCCGTGCCGCACTACCTGCGCAAGTACGGCGTGCCGCCGGAGGCGGAACTCGTGGACCACATCCGCGCGGCGGGGTTCCGGCCGCCGTTCGTGCGCGAGCTCGTGCGCGCGACGGCGGAAGCCGAGGTGCTCGACACCCCGCGCCCGCCGCGGTCGGCGGCCGAGCTGCCCGACGAGAGCCGCCTGGCCCGCGCGATCCGCGACGGCGACCTCGGCCGCGGCCTGCACGCCGCTGAAACGCTGAAGCTGCTGCAGCAGCGTCTGGTCGAACAGGGGGTGCCCGCGAGCGCGTACCGGATCGGCGCGAACGAGGTGCCCTCCGACGGCGTGTGGACGCTGCGCCGCGCCGAGAACGGCTGGGAGGTCTCGTGCCCGCCGGACGCGGAGCCCGTCGCGTTCGGCCGCATCGCCGAGGCCGCGCGGTTCCTGCTCGGCACGTTGCTGATGCTCCCGCCGCGCAGCGGCGACGAATCCGACCAGCCCGCCGACTGGCCGATCCTGCCGATGCGCGGCGAGCCACCGCTCAACTTCTACCGGGGCAAGCGCGTGGTCGCGCTGCCCGCGGGCACGACGGTGCTCCGCTTCGGCGGCGACGGCGGCAACCTCGTCCACGCGATCGACACGCGGTTCGTCGAGACGTCCCTGCCCGCCGAGCGCGAACGCGACCGCCACGAGTACCGCGTGCAGCGCACGTTGCGGGTGCTCACCGGCGTGACCGCTCCGTGGGGCCCGCAACCCGGTGGGGCGACGGCGTACCTGCTGCCGCGGCCGATCGCGCAGCACGTGGAAGCCGGGTCGCTAGCCCTCGTGTGAGCCACTCGCGGTGATCAGCACGGCGGGCGACCACCAGTAGTCGGCAAGGGGTGCGACGGTCACGTCGGTGAACCCGGCGAGTTCGAGCTGCGCGGCCCACTCGGCCGCGGGCTGCTCCCAGTTCGTGCGCTCGGCGCCGGCGGCGACGCCGAGCAGCACCGGCACCAGGAAGCCTTGCGCGACAAGGGAAGCCTGCTGACCGTATTCGGCGACGCCGCGCTCGTAGCGGGTCACGAGCGAGCCCAGGAACTCGCGGGACCCCTCGTCGAGCACGGGGATGTCGAACTCCGCCAGCACGAGCTTTTCCGTACGCGGCCTCAGTTCCCGCAGCACCGCGGCTCGTCCGGTGGGCGCGATCGACTGGAGTGCGAACGTCGATTGGGCAAGGTTCCACGTGGAACCGTTCGCCGCGAGGAAGCCCTGGGCCGTGGCCTCGAACCGGTTGGCCTCGGGCACGTCGACAGCCGCGAGCAGCGCCGCCGACGGTTCCACCAGGTCGATCCGCGCCGGGCGGACCGACGACTGCGCGAGCGCCGGCGCCACGGCCAGCCCGTCGCCACAACCCAAGTCCAGCAACGACTCCGGCTTCCGCCGCTCGTACTCCGCCGCCAGCGCCGCGCTCAACCGCTCGTACAGCTCGACGTTGCCGCCGCCGCGGATGAACGCCGTGAAGGCCGCCGGCTGGTCGTACACCGGGCCGGATCCGTCGGTGTCCAGGTACGTCGAAAGCTGCTCGCCCAGCGGCGTTTCGGCGCGAGCGGCCAACGCGGCGGCGCCGGCCGGGTCGCCGGAGCGGTACGCGACGAGCGCGTCGGTCAGGAAATCGGTCACCCGCTCATGTTTACCGATCCGACCAAAAGCAGGCGGACCCCGGGCACTGCGTAACCGTTGCTACGCAAGCTCGATCGCCGTGACTGTGGTCGGATCGGTAAACGACCGGCGCAGTATCAGGTCTGTCAGAACGGCACCCACAACGTGACGCGCGTGCCGCTGCCGGGCGTCGACTCCACCAGCGACGTGCCGCCGACCTCCGAGAGCCGCGCGGTGATCGACTGGCTGATGCCGAAGCCGGCCGGGCGCGCGTCGGTGCTGAAGCCCTGGCCGTGGTCGCGCGTGATCACGGCGATACCGCCGTCGCGCTCTTCCACGCGCACCACGACTTTGTCCGTGCCCGAGTGCTTCATCGTGTTGCGCAGCGACTCGCGCACGGCGTCGCGCAACGCGATCTGCCGGACCTCCGACAGCGTGTCCTCGTCGAGCTCCGCGATCACCAGCTGCGCGCGCAGGCCGTCGCGCCACATCTCGGCCGCCAGCGCCGCGAGCTTCTCGCCCAGCGGCCGCGAAGCCTCGGCGTCACGTTGCGCGGCCGCGGTTTCGATGGTCTGCCGCAGCTCCATCGCCTGGGCGCGAGCCAGCCGCTGCACCTCGACGAGCCGGTCCTCCGATTCGCCGGTGCCCCCGAGCGAGATCGCCTCCAGCGTCTGCAGCACGGTGTCGTGCAGCATCCGGTGCTGCTGCGCGCGCTCGGCCAGCCGACCGTTGCGGATGCCGTACGCCAAGGCCAGCCGCGTGCCGAGACCGAGCAGGATCAGCGCGCCGATGCCGGTGAACAGCACGCCGAACATCGTCGGGTAGAGCGACCAGGCCTGGGCGAAGTTGGCCGTGCCGCCGTTGAGGAAGTCCGAGAGCAGCCGCACGGGCAGGCTCAGCGCCGCGAGCGCCAGGCCCGAGGGGATGCCGACGGCCAGCGTGAGCAGCGCGATGTCGCCGAGCAGGTGCTTGTCGGCCACGCCGAGCGCGTCGTGGAACACCGCCGTCGGCACGGTCAGGCCGATGACCAGCTGGAACGCGACGGTGACGACCAGGTCGGCGATCAGCAGCCGCGCCGCGAGATCGGTGCGGAACGGCGACGAGCGCAGCATCCAGAAGATGCCGAAGCCGCTCATCACCATCGAGAGCAAGGCGACCACGGCCACCGGGACGACGCCGGTCGAGCCGTGCGCCGACACGAACGCGCCGAAGGCACCGGGCACCGCGACGATGCGGTAGGCGAGCGGCACGAGCACCACGTAGCGCGCGGCTCTCAGCAGCAGGCCGTCGTTGTACCGGGCGTCGACGGGTCCCGCCATGCGCGAGATCCGCTTGAACGCCCGAAGTGGCGTCGGGTCGGCGATCTCGTCGGTGAGCCCGGTCGTCGCCGTCGCGAGCGCGGGGGTGCCCCGGCGCAGCAGCGTGACGAGGAAGCTCGAGGTGCGCGACGGCCGACCGTCCTGCTCTTGCGCTGCCTGCGCCGTCATCGATCTCCCCTGGTCGGGGCGCGCCCCCACCGGCCGCCCGGGGCAGCGAGTATTCCCGCTCGCCGGGTCGCGTTCCAGAGACCAAAGGGGGATCTTGGCGGTTTCGCGATCACGAATTCGACTCGTGTTCGCCCGGCCGACGGGCCGGCCACTCCGCCGTGCTCACCCGTGCGCGGACCGCGAGCTCACTCCGAAGGCGAAATCCCCTGCGCCGCGGCCCACTTCTTCAGCTCGGCGACGGCCTCGTCGTGGTCCAGCGGACCGCGGTCGAGCCGCAGCTCCTTGAGGAACTTCCACGCCTGGCCGACCTGCGGGCCCGGCTTGAGGCCGAGCAGCCGCATGATCTCGTTGCCGTCGAGGTCGGGGCGGACGCGGTCGAGGTCCTCCTGCTCCTTGAGCCGCGCGATGCGGGTTTCGAGGTCGTCGTAGGTCGCCTGCAGTGCGGCCGCCTTCTTGCGGTTGCGCGTGGTCGAGTCGGCCCGCACGAGCTTGTGCAGCCGCGTCAGCAGCTCGCCGGCGTCGGTGACGTAGCGGCGCACGGCCGAATCCGTCCACTCGCCGTTGGCGTACCCGTGGAACCGCAGGTGCAGGAACACGAGCTGGGAGACCTGCTCGACGATTTCCTTCGAGTACTTCAGCGCCCGCAAACGCTTGCGGGTCATCCGCGCGCCCACGACCTCGTGGTGGTGGAAGCTCACGCCGCCGCCCGGCTGGTACTCGCGCGTCTCCGGCTTGCCGATGTCGTGCAGCAGCGCGGCCAGCCGCAGCACCAGGTCGGGCTCCGACGTCGGCTCGTGCGAGGACTCCAGCGCGATCGCCTGCGCCAGCACGGTGAGCGAGTGCTGGTAGACGTCCTTGTGCTGGTGGTGCTCGTCGATCGCCAGGCGCATGCCGGGCAGCTCGGGCAGCACGAACTCGGCCAGGCCGGTGTCCACGAGCAGCTCCAGGCCCGGCCGCGGGTCGCGGGCGAGCAGCAGCTTCGTGAGCTCCGCCTGCACGCGCTCGGCGGTGATCCGCTCGATCTCACTCGCCATCGCCGTCATCGCCTCGACCACGCGCGGCGCGGCGGTGAAGCCGAGCTGCGCCGAGAAGCGGGCGGCGCGCAGCATGCGCAGCGGGTCGTCGGCGAACGACTCCTGCGGCGTCGCCGGGGTGTCGAGCACCTTGAGGCGCAACGCGTCCATGCCGTCGTGGGGGTCGATGAACGTCTTGGTGACCAGGTCGATCGCCATCGCGTTGACCGTGAAGTCGCGGCGCAGCAGGTCGCCTTCGATGGTGTCGCCGAAGGTGACCTCGGGGTTGCGGCCGACGCGGTCGTAGCTGTCGGCTCGGAACGTGGTGATCTCGAGCGTCATGCCCTTCTTGGTGACGCCGACCGTGCCGAACGCGATGCCGACGTCCCACACGGCGTCGCCCCACTCGCTCACGATCTGCAGCACCCGGTCCGGCCGCGCGTCGGTGGTGAAGTCGAGGTCGCTCGAGAGCCGGCCGAGCAGTGCGTCGCGGACGCTGCCACCGACCAGGTAGAGGCTGTGCCCCGCACGCGCGAACCGCTCCGCCAGCTCGTCGGCCAAGGGGGAGACTCGCATCAGCTCCGTCACCGCGTTCTGCTGGGCGACCACGTTGTTCACTTCGATCCCACCACTAATACCAACGGGAAGGGGCGCCGTTACTACGGACGCCGTCGGACACGGACACGGAGAGCCAGCGTACCTGGGCAACCGTTTGCTCTAGCATCGCAGCATGCCTGGATCTGCCGGCCGCGCCGGAGCGCCGAAGCCGCGCCGTCGGCGCCGGCGGCAGCGCGGCAGGCGGCTGACCACGGTCGACGAGACGTCAGCCGGCGGACTGGTGGTCGACGCCGGGCGGGAGCACGCGGTGCTGATCGGCCGGCTCGACCGGCACGGCAGACTGCTGTGGTCGTTGCCGAAGGGCCACATCGAGGACGGTGAGACGGTGGAGCAGACCGCGGTGCGTGAGGTGAAGGAGGAGACCGGCATCTCCGCGCAGGTCCTGCGCCCGCTGGGCACCATCGACTACTGGTTCGTGGCCGAACGACGCCGGGTGCACAAGACCGTGCACCACTTCCTGCTCGAGTCGACGGGTGGCGAGCTCTCCGACGAGGACGTCGAAGTCACCGAAGTCGCGTGGGTGCCGCTGGCCGAGCTGGAGACGACCCTCGCCTACGCGGACGAGCGCAAGCTGGTCCGCCGGGCCAAAGAACTTTTCGCGCACGACGAGCGCGCCTGAGAGGGAGCACCCGAGTGAAGCGGCCCGCCGCCTTCTTCCTGTCCCTGCTGATCTTCGCAGCGGCTGCCCTCCTCGGCGCGCCCGCGCAGGCCCAGGACGAACCGAGCCCCGAGCCGCCGCGGCTGCGGCTCGAGCTCAACCAGCTCAACCCCCGCGTGATCACGAGCTCCGCCAAGACGCTGACCGTGTCCGGCACCGTGACGAACATCGGCGACCGCCGGATCTCGCGCCCCCAGGTGCGGCTGCAGGTCGGCGAGCGGCTGACCAGCGACCGCGAGATGAAGGGCGTGCTGGCGGGCGAGCCGATCCAGGACAGCCCGCTCACCGACTTCACCACGCTCACCGAATCGCTGGAGCCGGGCCAGAGCGCCCGCCTCGACGTGACCGTGCCGCTCTCCGGCCAGCGCGCGGAGCAGCTGAGCCGGCCGGGCGTCTACCCGATGCTCGTGAACGTGAACGGCACGCCGGAGTTCGGCGGCCCGGCGCGGCTCGCCGCCGTGAGCCTGCTGATGCCGGTGCTCTCAGGCCCCGTCCGCTCGGAGACGCCGTCGGGCAAGCACCCCGACGTGTCCGTGCTGTGGCCGATCACCGACAGCGCGCCCCACGTGCTGTCGGCGCCCTACGGTGGGCCACTGACCCTCACCGACGACTCGCTCGCCGACGAGCTGGCTGTGAACGGGCGCCTGTACGCGCTGGTCGCGGCCGCGCGGGCGGCCGAGCAGTCCAACCAGCGCGTGGGCGATTCGCTGTGCTTCGCCGTCGACCCCGACCTGCTGCGCACGGTCAACGCGATGACCAGCGGCTACGTCGTCGCCGGGGCGCCGGGCAAGGGCACGCAGGCGGCGAAGGACTGGATGATCGCGCTGCAGCAGCTCGTGAACGGCCACTGCGTGATCGCGTTGCCCTACGCCGACGCCGACCTCACCACGCTCGGCAAGGTCCGCTCCGCGAGCGGCACGCCCGACGCCGGTCTGCTGAACACGGCGCTCAGCGGCGAAGCCACGATCCGCCAGATCCTGAACACCGAGCCGCGCAAGGGCGTGCTCTGGCCCGGCGGCACGCCCGACGACCAGGCGCTCACCGCGATGTCGTCGGCCGGGATCCACACCATGCTGACCGACGGTTCGAGGCTGCAGAGCGACTCGCCCGTCACCGGCGCCGTGACGCTGCCGAGCGGGCTGCGCGCCCAGCCGATCGACGGTCTCATCGCCAGTGCCATGGCCGGTTCCGAACCGAACCCGCAGACTCCGACCACGGTGAGCGCCGCCACCCAGCCCGCGATCGCGAGCCAGAACGGTCTCGCCGCCATCGCCTTCGAGGCTGGACTCGGGCGCGTCGCCGAAGACTCGGGCTCGCAGCTGCTCGTCGCGCCGCCGCGGCGCTGGGACGTGCCGGTGGTCGAGCTCACCGCGTTCCTCGACCACCTCGGCCAGCTGCTCGGCGCCGGTCTCGGCACCGGCGCGCCGCTGCCGCAGCTGCTGGATTCCGACGCGTCCGGCTCGGCCTCGCTCGCCGCCGGCACCCACGACCAGCCGGCGTCGGCGGGCGGCGAAGTCACCGACACGCTGTCGAACCTCGACGGCCAGGCCGCCGGCCTGCTGTCGGCCATGCGGATGGACGCGACCCGTCGCGTGGCGCCGGAGGACATCGTCGCGCCGGTGCGCAACGCGCTCGTGCGCGGCGCGTCCACGGCGTACAGCACGCCCTCGGGCAGCACGGCGGGCGCGAACGCCAACGCCGAACTCGCGGCGATCCGCGACCAGGTGACCGTGGAACAGCCGAAGCAGACGATCGCGCTCGCGTCCGGTTCGTCCCCGCTGCCGGTGTTCGTGAGCAACGAACTGCCGGTGGGCATCACCGCGCAGATCGCGTTGAAGAACAACGTCGGCATCCGGCCCGAGCAGGCGCAGAACTGGTTCTTCCCGGCCAAGGGCGGAAAGAACGAGCTGATCCAGATCGAAGCCCTGCGCGCGGGGCGCCTGAGCGTCGATGTGTCCTTGACCACCCCGGCGGGGACCGAACTCGGTACCACGGCGCGGTTCGAGCTGACTTCGACCGAGTACGGCCCGATCACGATCATCGTCACGGTCGTCGCTGGTTGCGCCCTGCTGCTGCTGGCCTCGCGGCGGATCTACCGCCGGGTGAAGGAGAGCCGCGCCGCGCGGACCGAAACGCCCTGAGTCTTCGGGGGACCGGGTGTCCGCGCCCGTTCCCGATTACCCTGGGTCGACCGCTGCCACAATGGCGGGGACCCTGGCACCGAGGATTGGGCGCGCGTTGGACAGAGAGCCGGGCTTACCACCCGAGCGTGCGAGTCGTCCTCGTCGCGACGGCGCGCCACCTCGGCGCGGCGACCGGGCTGACCAGCCGCGCCGCGCCGTGCGCGAAGGCAGGCGCCAGCCACCGCCGCCGCAGCAGGGCCAAGTGCCACCGGAACGCCGGCAACCGCCGCCCCCCAACGGCACGCGCCGCGTGCCGGTACCCGAAGAGCGGCCGCAGCGCCGCGTTCCCCCGCCGCCTCCGCAGAACGGTCAGCCGCGCCCGCAGCGGACCCGCCAACGGGCCGTGCAGCCCCCGCAGTCGGGGCGCCCGCCGCTGGCGCAACCACCGCCGCCAGGGCCACCATCCGGTGCGCAGCCCCTGCCCCAGCCGTCGGCGCCGCCGAACTCCGGGCCACCTTCGGGCCCGCAGCCGCTGCCGCCGTCCGCCGCGCCGCCCCGCGGCCGCGGCCCGCGGCCGGGCACGCCGATCCGGCCGTGGCAGGAAGAAGCGCTGCGTGACCCGGAGGCCACGCGGTTCATCCCGCGCACCGCCGGCGTCCCGATGCCCGCGTCGCGCTGGCCGCTGGCCGATCCCGACTCGATGCGCCCGTACGACGCGCTGGCCACGCAGGTCATGCCGCGGGTCGGGGGCGCGCCGCTCGTCCGGCCGGCCGAACCGGGCACGACCGGCGAACAGCCCGTCGCCCCGGCGAGGGCGCCTTCGCTCGCGAAGTCGAGCGGGCGCATGGCAATCGCGTCGCTGATCAGCCGGATCACCGGGTTCCTGTGGAAGATCCTGCTGGTCGTGGCGATCGGCTCAGGCGTCGCGAACGACTCGTTCAACGTCGCCAACACGATGCCGAACATCATCTTCGAGCTGCTGCTCGGCGGCGTACTCACGAGTGTCGTGGTGCCGCTGCTGGTCCGCTCGCAGGACGATCCGGACCACGGCGAGGCCTACGCCCAGCGGCTGCTGACCGTCGGCCTGACCCTGCTGCTGGGCGGCACGCTGCTCGCGGTGATCGCGGCGCCGGCGTTCACGTCGCTCTACATCGACTCCTCCGGCCAAGCCAGCACCGGCCTGACCACGGCGTTCGCCTACCTGCTGTTGCCGGAGATCTTCTTCTACGGCGTGTTCGCCCTCGTCTCGGCGATGCTCAACGCCAAGCAGGTCTTCGGGCCGACCGCGTGGGCACCGGTGATCAACAACCTCGTGGTCACCTTCACCATCCTCGTGGTCTGGCTGATGCCGGGTTCGATCGACACCGTCCATCCGTCGATCACCGATCCGAAGGTGCTCACGCTCGGCCTTGGCGTGACCGGCGGCATCGCCGCGCAGGCGCTGATCCTCATCCCGCCGCTGCTGCGCAGCGGCTTCCGCCCGCGCTGGCGCTGGGGCCTGGACCGGCGGATGAAGGAGTTCGGCGGGCTGGCGCTGTGGGTGGTCGGGTACGTCGGCGTCAGCCAGATCGGCCTCACGATCACCACTCGCGTGCTCACCACGGGCACCGCGGGCGGCGTCACCGCCTACACCTACGCGTGGCTGCTCTTCCAGCTGCCGTACGGCGTGCTCGGCGTGTCGCTGCTGACCGCGATCATGCCGCGGCTGAGCCGGGCCGCCGCCGACGGCGACACCAAGAAGCTGGTCGGCGACCTGTCCTACGCGTCGCGGATCTCCACCGTCACGCTCCTGCCGATCTCCGCGGTGATGACCATCGTCGGAACGTCGATCGGGATCGCGCTGTTCACCTTCGGAAAAGGTTCACTGGAAGGCGCCGAGCGGCTCGGTGACGCGCTGGCGGTCTCCTCGTTCGCGCTGCTGCCGTACGCGCTGGTGATGTTGCAGATGCGCGTGTTCTACGCGATGAAGGACGCGCGCACGCCCACCTTGATCATGATCGTGATGACGATGGTCAAGGTGCCGCTGCTGTACCTGTGTCCGGTGTTGCTCTCGCCCGAAAACGTGGTGCTCGGCGTGATGATGGTCAACGCGCTCACGTACGTGGTCGGCGCGGTCCTGGGCCAGGTCTGGCTGTGGGTGACCCTGGGCAACCTGCGGAGCAAGCGGATCATCGGGGTGATCCTCTTCACCGTCGTGGCCTGTGTGCTCGGCGTGGCCGCGGCGTGGGTGGCGGGCCTGATCGTGCCTGCCTCGCTCGGCCCCACGCTGCAAGCGTGGATCAAGCTCTTCCTGCAGGGCATCGTGGGGATCGTCGTGTCGTTCGGCGTGCTCATGGCGCTGAAGGTGGAGGAGCTGCGGCCGGCCACGTCGAGGATCACCCGGTTGATCAAGCGCGGGTAACGATTGATTCACGACTGACGACGCTTCCTCCAGACCTGATCCGGGTACCCTCGGTGCGGGAGCGCGACGCGGGAGAGAAGCGGTGGACACGAGACGGAGCGAACAGGCGGGGGAGGCCACCCGCGCGGACATCCGTGCGCAGGGTGGGTCGCTCGCCCCGGGGCGGGTCGTCGGCGACGGCCGGTACCGCCTGCTCGCGCAGTTCGGGGTGGACGAACGAGCCGCCGCGCACCTGTGGCGAGCGCGGGACGGACAGCTGAAGCGCGATGTCGCGCTGACTCTGCTGGTCGGTGATCCGGCCGATCCGGAGGCGGCCCGGCAGGCGCGCCGCACGCTCGAACGGGCGGCGCACGCGTCGAAGTTCGGGCACGGCGGCGTCGCGCGGGTGCTCGACGTGCTGAGTCTCGGCAGCGGCGTCACCTCGAGCGAAGGGCTGCTCGGCGTCGTCGTCGCGGAGTGGACCAAGGGCAGCGACCTGGTGGACCTCGTCGCGCAGCGGCCGGTGGCCCCCGCCGCGGCCGCCCGAATGGTCCAGGCCCTCGCCGAGGCCGTGGACCACGCGCACCAGAACGGTCTGGTCCTCGGTCTGGACCACCCCCAGCGGCTGCGGCTGACGCCGAGCGGGGCGCTGAAGCTCGCGTTCCCCGGCCCGTTGCCCGACGCGACGTTGCGCGACGACGTCAAGGCGCTCGGCGCGGTCCTCTACCTGCTGCTCACCGGCCGCTGGGCGCTGCCGGGCGGGCCGCCCGCGATCCCCGCGGCGCCGTTGACCCCACAGGGGCACATCGTGCCGCCGCGGACGCTGGTGCCGGCCGTGCCGCCCGAGCTGTCGTCGCTGGCCGTCCGCACGATCGAGGACGGCGGCAACGGGGGCATCCGCACGAGCTCGGCCATCCTGCGCGTGCTCGACCAGGTGGCCGAGGCCGAGGAGCGCACGCAGCTGATCAAGGCCGTGGGCGAAGCGGGCACCACCGAAGCCGACGGCACGATCTGGACCACGAAGAAGCCGGTGAAGGACGTCGCGCGGCGGCGGAAGCTGGCGTTCGGCGTGACCGTGCTCGTGGTCGCCACCGTCGTGATCCTCGCGTGGGGCGGGCTGATGCTGATCAACCTGTTCCAGGGTGATTCGAAGGCCAGCGGCCCGACGATCAACGTCGCGGCGCCCTCGTCGACGGCGGCACCGCCGTCGAACTCGGCGGCGCCCCCGCCGTCGTCGCCGGCCGCGCCGAAGATCGGCCAGCCCGTGGACCCGAAGTCGGCCACGATCTACAACCCGAAGGGCTCGGGTGACAACTCCGGCCGGGTGAAGAACGTGATCGACGGCGACCCGGGCACGGTCTGGCGCACCGACCAGTACCAGCAACAGTTGCCGGTGCTGAAGCCCGGCGTCGGGTTCGTGGTCCAGTTCGACGACCCGGTGAACCTCGCGCAGGTGAAGATCGCGGCCGACAGCCCCGGCACGAAGGTCGAGATCCGGTCGGCAGACAGCAAGAACCCGCAGCTGGACGACACGAAGGTCGTCGGCACCGGCGACCTGAACGGCACCGACACCACGATCGACCTGCAGCAGCCGACGGAGAGCCAGTACTTCGTCGTCTGGATCACCCAGCTGGGCAAGGACGACAAGGGCAACTACCTGAGCGAGATCGGAGACGTGAGCTTCCTGCCTGCGGGGTGACCGACATCATCCACTCAGTAGGCTCTGCCGGGTGACGGCTGCAGCTCCCACGGACGCGGACCTCATAGCGGCGCACGCCGCCGGAGATCCGCACGCGTTCAGTGAACTGGTCCGGCGGCACCGAGATCGTCTGTGGGCGGTCGCTCTGCGGACGATGCGCGATCCGGAGGAAGCCGCGGACGCGTTGCAGGAAGCGTTCATCTCGGCCTTCCGCGCGGCGGGCAACTTCCGCGCGGAATCGCAGGTGACGACCTGGCTGCACCGCATCGTCGTCAACGCCTGCCTCGACCGCATCCGCCGCAAACAGGCGCGCCCGACGGTCCCGCTGCCCGAAACCGGTTTCAACGAGCCGGCCTCGCCGCGCGACTCGATGGCCGAGAAGGAGACCAGCCTGCTCGTCCGGGAAGCGCTCAACCAGCTGCCGGAAGAGCAGCGCGCGCCGATCGTGCTCGTCGACGTCGAGGGCTATTCGGTGGCGGAGACGGCCAGGATGCTCGGGATCGCCGAGGGCACCGTGAAGAGCCGGTGCGCGCGCGGACGGGGCAAACTCGCGAAGGTTCTGGGGCACCTGCGGAACCCTGATGCGAATGCGAACGTCCCACCTGACGAAAGCAAGAGCAAGAACACCACTTCGGAGGGGTCCCGGAGTGCCGGGCGAGCCCACCGCTCGCACGGGAACGGGGAGGGACGATGACGGACGAAACCCGGGGGGTCGGCGGAACCGTCGGTCCGCCTTGGTCTGTCGACGTGCTCGCCGATCTCCACGCCGGTGTGCTGGACGAGCGCGAGGCGGCCGAACTCTGGCCGCGCGTGAACGCGGACCCCGAGGCCCGCGCGATCATCGAGGCCCTCGAAGCGACCACGGCCGACCTGGCGTCGCTGGCGCACGAGCCGGCGCCGCCGATGCCCGCCGAGTACGCCGCGCGGCTGGACCAGGCGCTCGCCGCCGAGGCCGCGTCCCGGCAGGCCGCGTCGTTTCCGGCGGCACACGTTCCGGTCGAGCCCGCTGCGCCACCGCAGGAGCCCTCCGTCGCCCCCGTGGTGGACCTCGCGGCCGCACGGCGGCGACGGAACAAGCGGGTCGGCTGGAGCGCCGGGATCCTGACGGCGGCCGCGGCGGCGATCGTGGCCGTGGTGCTGACCGTGCCCGGCACGGCGCAACGCGACGGCACCGCGGGCGTCGCCGCGCCGGCGCCGTCCGGGCCCTCCGTCGGCAGCGACGGCAGCGGCGCGGAAGCCCTGCTGGGAGGTGCCATGGGCGTGCGTGACTTCGGCCCGCTGCAGAACGAGCAGCGGCTCGACGCGTGCGTCGCGGCCGCCGGGCTGGACCCGGACGTGCGGCCGGAGGGCATCCGTCCGGTGAACGTCGACGGCAAGGCCGGCGTGCTCGTCATCTACACCACGGGGCAGCTCGCCCAGTTCCGTCTCGTGGCTTTCGGCGCCGACTGCGGCCCAGCTCACCCCGACAAGCTGTTCGACAAGGTCGTCGGCAAGAAGTAACCGCTGGTCGGGACGGCTGAGTAGCGGCCGTCACCGTCGGGAACACTGGCACCTACCATCGTGTTGACATCACTGCACAGGTCACTACGAGCGGAGGTTCACGGGTGGCTGCCGAGGAAATCAGGAACCTGATCATCGTCGGGTCGGGTCCCGCGGGTTACACGGCCGCGGTGTACGCGGCGCGGGCGCAGCTCGAA